>CAZKUS010000078.1:0-8183 GCA_964556025.1 uncultured Clostridia bacterium
ATACTTTAATGTAATGATAATTAAAAAATCATAATTTCAATTAAATCTATGAAAATTAGTAGTGAGCAAAGGCGTTCACATATACAGCATAGCTGTATACGTGAACGCCTAATTTATTTAATAGGGGGAATTTCTGATGTCAGAATTGACTAAAGAAGATGTAATGAAACAGGCCCAAGAGCAGAATGTCAAGTTTATTCGCTTGCAGTTTACGGATATTTTCGGCCATCCAAAGAATGTGGCAATTCCTTTTGAACAACTAGAAAAAGCTTTAGACGGAGAAATCATGTTTGATGGTTCTTCAGTGGAAGGTTTTGTAAGAATTGAAGAGAGTGATATGTATTTATTACCCGATCCCAATACCTTTGTTTCCTATCCGTGGAGATCAGGTGCTGACGGTAATGTGGGTAGATTAGTCTGTGATGTTTACGATTCCGGAGGCAATCCTTTTTCAGGTTGTCCTAGAAATGTTTTGCAAAATGTAGTGAATGAAGCAGCAGAATTAGGTTTTACTATGAATGCTGGCCCAGAAGCGGAATTCTTTTTCTTTTTGACAGATTCTGATGGTAATCCTACAACTATAACTCATGATAAAGCTGGTTACTTTGATTTATCTCCCATAGACCTCGGGGAAAGTGCTCGAAGAGATATTGTTACAACTCTGCAACAGATGGGTTATGAAATTGAAGCTTCTCACCATGAGGTTGCTCAAGGTCAGCACGAAATAGACTTCCAGTATTCCGATGCTTTGGACATTGCAGATAAGATTATAACTTTCAAGTTAGTTGTTAGAAGCATTGCGCAAAGACACGGTTTACACGCCACATTTATGCCTAAACCAATTTACGGTATAAATGGATCTGGGATGCACACTAACCTATCTCTCTCACAGAATGGTAAAAATGCTTTCTACGATCCTAATTCAGAAGATGGTTTGAGCGATACCGCGCATTACTTTATTGGAGGATTATTAGAGCACGCTAAAGCAATTACAGCTATTACAAATCCTACTGTAAACTCATATAAGCGCTTAGTGCCTGGGTATGAAGCGCCTGTTTATATGGCATGGTCTAATAGGAATAGAAGTCCTTTGATAAGGATTCCGGCTAAAAAAGGAAATTCCACTAGAGCGGAAATGAGAAATCCCGATCCATCATGTAATCCTTATCTAGCTATGGCAGTAATTTTAGCAGCAGGACTCGATGGAATTAAAAGAGAGATTACCCCGCCAGCACCTATTGATAGAAATATCTACGATATGACACAACAAGAAAGAGAAGAACTAGGAATAGATCAATTGCCCGATAACCTAGAAAAAGCATTGAATTTCCTAAATGAAAATCAGGTTATTAAAACTGCTCTAGGTGAACATGTTTTGGAAAGATATACTGAAGCTAAACAAATTGAATGGAGCAAATACTTGACTAGAGTACATCAATGGGAATTAGATGAGTATTTAACACAGTTTTAATAGTGGATCCATTTCTTTCTTTTTTATTTATTTCGCTTGTTTGTTAGGATTTACTAGCAAACAAGCATAATCATTTTAATAGCAAATTTACAGCTATCAACATTTGATTTAATCATAGTTTATAATAAAGTATTTAGTGTAATGTAGTACTACTTAAGGGGTTTCCGGGGGTGGTTGTTTGGATGAACTAAGGACTGTAATTTCATCAAATAGACCTGATTATTTGTATAAAATAGAAAACCTACTAAGAAGTTCCGGTTTCCATATTATTGGAAGCTGTGATAATTTTGCGGAGACATTAAGGTTGTACCAGAGAGTGAGTCCGGATATCATTATAATTGATCGTGATAATTTAAAAGGTAATGTTATGGAACTTTTGGAAGTTGTTGAAGATAGAGGGATGACTGCTGTGATAGTTTTAAGTAATGAACTGGTACCAGAACTTATAGAAGTAGAAAAAGAGTCCTGGCAAATTACGCAAATTATCAAACCTCTAGATGATGAATCACTGCTTAACTCCATTGATGTGGCAGTTTCCAGATTTAAAAATTTTTTATCAATGCAACAAGAAATTGAAACCCTGAAAAATAATTTGGAGACCCGTAAACTAGTGGAAAGAGCTAAAAGTGTATTAATGAAATATGACCAAAAAAGTGAAGAACAGGCATTTAGAAGTATTCAGAAACAGAGTATGAATAAAGCGATACCCATGAAAGATATAGCCGAAAAGATTTTAAATGATTATCAGGAGAAATAAGTAATTTGATTTTGAAAAGTCGTCACGCACTATTGTGACTATAGTCGTGAGAAATTCACATCAGCAGGTAACAAAACCGGATAAGGGGGTGGGTGAGTTCAACTTAATTAAAAACTGCTCGCCTGATCATTTTGTTTCTCAAGTCGAAGCCTGGTTAAAATCAAATATTAATAAGGCTGGTTGTAGAGGTGCCGTTATTGGATTGAGTGGAGGTGTTGATTCTGCAGTAGTGGCAGCTCTCTCTAAAAGAGTTTTTCCAGATAACACTTTAGGGGTGATTATGCCTTGTTATAGTGATTTAAAAGATGAACAGGATGCATTAACACTAGCCAAAAAATTTGACTTAGATTATAAGTATGTTGATTTAAGCACTACTTACGATGCTTTGGTAAAAGAATTGGATCAAGTTGAAGTAACGCCTGATATGGCTTTAGCTAATATAAAACCCAGGTTACGAATGACAACTCTCTATTACTATGCACAAACTAATAAATATTTAGTTTTAGGTACCTCTAATAAAAGTGAACTCGTTTTGGGCTATTTTACTAAGTTCGGAGACGGTGCAGCTGATTTACTTCCTATAGCTTCACTAACTAAAATGGAAGTATATGAGATGGCAAAATTCCTGGAAATTCCCACAAAGATCATAGATAGAGCACCAACAGCGGGGATTATGTCAGGCCAGACAGATGAGGGTGAAATGGGTATTACTTATCGGGACCTTGAAAACTACTTTAAGGGAGAGTCAGTATCACCAAGTGTGCTAGAAAAGATCGAAAAAATGAAGAAAGTCAACGAACACAAACGAGCTATGCCCCCTATTTTTGAGCTGAAGCAAGATATTGGCTGAAAGCTATGGAAGGATAAACCATCTCTCTTTTGAGGTGGTTTAATTTTTGTAGGCGCTGTTATATTCTGTTGTTGATAGCAATAAACACTTTAATTTCACTCTGAATGCTAGTTTTGATACATCTAAAACTCTCAAATAGGAGAATTAAAGCTACCTGATCAATTGCTCATCCATGAGCATGATCAGCAAATAACCTCCTGTTATTTGACTTTAATTCTCCTATTTGCTCATTAAGATGTATTATCAAAACCGCATAATACGTTCAATTGAAGTGTTTATTGCTATCAACATTCAACTTAAACTGAGCTTTTTTGTAAATAGCAATAAAAAAAATTCAAATTACTGTTGACAGCTCTCACAGACGGGTCTATAATAGTCATTAATATATTAAAAAGTTACAACTTTGAATAATTAAGTATTTAGTTTCATGGGAGTGTACCTAGGGTTCCGGACAGGTGTTTTGATGTTAGCAAATAACTTGTCGGCTGGTCCAAGTGGTACAGGCACTTAATTGGTAGAGTGTTACACCGTGAGGATAAAAGCCTCTGCGGTAGGTTCCATATAAGGGCCTATCGAAGAGGCTTTTTTATTTACAATTATTTACTTTAAATTATTAACACAATAAATCAAGGGGGCGATAGTATGGAAATTTATTTGAACGGAGAGTTTGTACCAGAAAATGAGGCAAAAGTTAATGTAATGGACCATGGTTATCTGTATGGAGATGGAGTCTTTGAAGGGATTAGAGCTTATAGCGGCCGGATTTTTAAACTGGAAGAACATGTTAAACGGTTGTTTGAATCCTCAAAAACAATTATGTTGAAACTTCCCATGACTCAACAAGAGATGTGTGACAAAATTGTGGAAACAGTAAAGCGAAATGGCCTTGAAGATGCTTATATACGAGTGGTAGTTTCTCGGGGGATGGGAGATTTGGGTTTGGATCCCACTAAATGTCCTGACCCCAACATTGTAATTATCGCCAGTAAGATAACTCTATTCCCACCTGAATTTTACAGTGAAGGTTTAGAAGTTGTTACTGTTCCTACAAGAAGAAATATGGCTGAAGCATTGAATCCAAAAATCAAGTCTTTGAATTACTTGAATAATATTTTGGTTAAAATTGAAGCTAATTTGGCTGGGGTAAAAGAAGCATTAATGTTGAATAATGACGGATATGTGGCAGAAGGATCAGGAGACAATGTTTTTATCGTAAAAGATGGTGAATTGATCACACCTCCACGTTATGCCGGAATCTTAGACGGGATTACCAGACAGTGTGTGATGAAATTGGCAGAGGAGAGAGGATACACTGTAAAAGAAGAGTTATTCACCCGACATGACGTATTTATAGCTGATGAATGTTTCTTAACTGGAACAGCTGCAGAGGTTATTCCTGTGGTAAAAGTTGATGGTCGTGAAATAGGTGACGGTATTCCTGGTCCAATTACAACTGAATTGATCAATGATTTCCAAGAATATGCTCATACATCGGGTACACCAATAAATCCAAGTGAAGACAAATCTGATTCACTAGCTGGTTAAATGTAAATGATTCAAATAATAAAATAATATTATACAGTACCAATACTGTGATGAGGAGGAGTAAGATTGATACCTGGTTTCAGAGAGCTGGTGGTCGCTGAAAACCGGTACCAGGACAGTCTGAATATCACCTCTGAGTAGTGAAGTTGAAAAGAAGCTGCTTAATGTTTGTGTGGATGTAAGTGCAGCCTCACCAGTAAATTTCACCGGTGTATAGCCGTTATTTCAATTGAGGTGCCAGACTTAATAGTTCTGGAACCGGGGTGGTACCGCGATCCTTTCGTCCCCTGTAATGGAATGGGAGAAAGGATTTTTTTATTATCTTTTTTTAAATGAACGGGTGAAAGGAGAGAGGGTGATGAAGGGTTCGAAAGTTTTGATGAAATGTTTAGAAAATCAAGGTGTCGATACTATTTTCGGTTACCCCGGTGGTGCTGTCATTGATATGTACGATTCTTTGGCTAAATCATCTATCAATCATGTGTTAGCACGTCATGAGCAAGCTGGAGTACATGCAGCAGACGGCTATGCCAGAGTTTCAGGTAAAACTGGGGTTTGTTTTGCTACTGCCGGTCCAGGAGCTACCAATGTGGTAACAGGTATTGCCACAGCCTATATGGATTCGACTCCCATGGTGATTATCACTGGACAGGTTTCTCAATTTCAATTGGGAAGCGATGCTTTTCAAGAAGCTGATATCACTGGAATTACTATGCCAGTGACAAAACACAGTTATCTGGTTAGGGAGCTAGAAGAGCTGCCTCGAGTTATCAATGAAGCTTTTCACATTGCCAGTACCGGGAGACCGCAGCCAGTTTTGGTGGATATTACTAAAGATGTACTTAAAAGTGAAATTGATGAAGATAAATTAGATTTATCTGATACTACTGTGGATTTGACTGGATATAAACCAGTTTACAAAGGCCATCCTGTTCAAATCCAAAAAGCAGTTAAAAAGCTAAAAAATGCTGAAAAACCAGTAATTATCGCGGGAGGAGGTATTAGCAATTCTCGAGCGCATCGAGAACTTAAACAATTGGCAGAGAGTTTACACATCCCCGTGGCAACAACTCTAATGGGACTGGCGGAATTTCCTAAAGACCACCAGCTAGCTTTGGGGATGATGGGCATGCATGGTTTGGTTGCAGCTAATATGACAGTTTCTCAAGCTGATGTGGTTTTAGCGGTTGGAGTTCGATTCAGTGATAGATCTTTTGGATCTTTTAAGAGCTTTCAAGAAGATAAAGAGATAATTCATATCGATATCGACCCTGCTGAAATAGATAAAAATGTTAAAGCAGATCTTCCCATAGTTGGGGATGCCAGAAATATATTGGTGGAAATGAACAGTAAAATAAGTAAATTAGACGTGTCCGCTCCGTGGCACAGCCAGATGAGCCAACAATGGCAGGAAGAAGATAAAAATATCAATAGCGGTAAACAGGGACTAACTCCGTATAAAATCATAAAAGCATTGTCCAATAAATATCGACAGCTGGATAAAGAGATTATTGTTACGACTGATGTAGGCCAGCATCAAATGTGGGTAGCGCAACACTTTGACAGTTTGCAAACCGGAAAATTCGTTAGTTCTGGAGGTTTAGGTACCATGGGCTTTGGTTTACCGGCAGCATTGGGTGCTAAAGTAGGTCGCCCTGATCTGGAATGTCTCAGCTTTGTCGGGGATGGTAGTTTTCAAATGACTATGCAGGAGTTATCTCTCATCGAAAAATACAATTTGCCGGTAAAAATTATCATGTTGAATAATGGCTGCCTTGGTATGGTAAGGCAGTGGCAGGAACTGTTTTACGACAAAAATTACTCGGAAATAGAATTGGATGTAAATCCGGATTTTGTTCAGTTGGTAGGAGCCTATGGGATTAGAGGTATAAGACTTACTGATCCTAGAGATTTAGAAAAAGTAGTGGATCAAGTTTTAGAGGCTGAAGGCCCCTTATTTGTCGAGGTAAAAGTATGTACAGGGGAAAATGTTTTTCCATTTGTGCCACCTGGTCAGCCCATCACTAATATTATCAAGGAGGGATTCTGATGTCTAAAACTTTAAGTGTGTTGGTTGAAGATGAACCCAGAGCTTTGACTAGAATTTCTGGGCTATTCAGCCGGAGGGGATTTAATATTGATAGCATTGTGGTGGGAAAGAGCGAGTTCGAAGGTCTTAGCCGCATGACAATAGTTGTAGGTGAAGAACAACAGACAGAACTGGTGGTAAAACAGTTAAATAAACTGATCAATGTCATTAAAGTAAGTGAATTTGACAATGATTACTTGGTACAGAGAGAACTATGTCTTTTCAAAGTCAGGGTTTCCCGCCAAACTAGGCGAGAAGTTCAAGAGATTTGTGATAATTTTCGAGCCAAAGTGGTGGATGTTTCCATAAATAGTATGGTAGTAGAAGTGACAGGAACTCAAGATAAAATTGAGGCATTAGAAAACATTTTACAGCATTTTGGGATTCAAGAAACTGTCAGGACCGGAGTGATTGGAGTCACTCGGGGAATGCAGGCAAACTATAATAAACAACAAGGAGAGGTGTATCATGGCAAAAATGTATTATGATCAAGATGCAAAGTTGGAAAATCTGCAGGGTAAAAAAATCGCGGTGTTGGGTTATGGAAGTCAAGGGCATGCCCAGGCTATGAATTTGAAAGACTCAGGTTTAGATGTAGTCGTGGGGCTACGAAAAGGCAGTCGCAGCTGGAAGAAAGCAGAAGAATACGGGTTACAGGTAATGGAAACTTTTGAGGCTGCTAAAGCTGCAGAAGTAGTTCAGGTACTTATTCCCGATGATAATCAGCCGGAAGTATTTGAACAAGATGTTAAACCAAATTTGGAGCCGGGAAATTCCCTAGTATTTTCTCACGGTTTCAATGTTCATTTTAGTCAAGTAGCTCCGCCGGGGGATGTAGATGTGTTTATGGTGGCCCCAAAAAGTCCGGGACATTTGTTGAGAGATACTTATGTTGAAGGGAATGGCGTACCGGGTCTAATGGCCGTGTATCAAGATTACTCCGGTAAAGCCTATGACAAAACTTTGGCTTATGCTAGAGGAATCGGATGTACCAGAGCTGGTGTAATTGAAACTAGCTTTCAAGAAGAGACAGAAACTGATCTGTTTGGAGAGCAGGCTGTGCTTTGCGGTGGTGTGAGTGAGCTAGTTAAAGCCGGTTATGACACATTGGTCAATGCTGGTTATCAAAAAGAGATTGCCTATTTTGAGTGTTTGCACGAATTGAAGTTAATCGTGGATCTGATGTATCAAGGTGGACTCTCTTATATGCGGTATTCCGTTAGTGATACAGCAGAGTACGGCGATTTAAGTCGGGGCAACAGAGTGATTACTGATGAGACTCGAGAAGAGATGAAACAGATTTTAGAGGAAGTACAAAACGGCAGTTTTGCTAAAGAATGGATTTTAGAAAACAAAGCTAATAGGCCAATGTTTAATGCTAAAGCTGCTTTGGAAAAAGAACATTCCATTGAAGAAGTAGGGAAAAAGCTGCGAGGAATGATCAGTTGGCTCCCTGATCAAGATTAATTTT
>CAZKUS010000079.1:0-8163 GCA_964556025.1 uncultured Clostridia bacterium
TATAAATTCAATACTTTTTTAACTAAAAAAAATATTGGTTTTGCAATAACTAGTTCGCCGTGTACCTTTGATAAAACCTTTGTAGAAATAGAAAAAATTATAGCTGCCGGAGGAGAGGTCTATCCAATAATTTCCCCGGGAGTAGATCAGATGAACACTAGGTTTGGTGAGGCAATTGAATGGAAACAAAAATTGGTTCAAATAACAGGTAAAAAACTAATTAATAGTATAGTTTCAGCTGAACCAGTAGGGCCTCAAAGTTTTGTGGATGTAATAGTATTGGCTCCTTGTACTGGTAATACTTTGGCTAAACTTGCCAATGGAATAACTGACACGGCTGTAACTATGGCTGCTAAAGCACAATTGCGAAATCAAAAACCTGTAGTCATTGCTGTATCAACAAATGATGCTTTGGGTCTAAATGCAAAGAATTTAGGTATTTTATTAAGTTCTAAGAATATCTATTTGGTACCGTTTGAACAAGATGATCCATTCAAAAAGCCCAATTCTATTGTAAGTCGTATGGATCAAGTCATTCCTACTATAATACATTCATTAGAAGGAAAGCAACTACAACCACTGCTGATATCTGAGGGGAGTAAAGATGATGAATAGAGAATCTATAGTAGTTCAAAAATTCGGAGGATCTTCATTACAGACCCCAGAATTAAGGCAGCAGGCGATTTCTCATATTAAAAAAACTGTTCAGAATAATAAAGTATTAGTAGTGGTCAGTGCAATAGGAAGAGCCCCTGACCCTTATGCTACTGACACCTTAATTAAATTAATCAAAGATATTAACCCTAAAAGTAGTCTAAGAGAATTGGACCTGGCAATTAGCTGTGGGGAAGTGATTTCAAGTTCAGTAATAGCAGTTAGCTTACAAGCAGAAGGCTATCCTGCTATAGCTTTAACTGGATCTCAAGCCGGAATAATCACAGATGAAAATTATACCAACGGATGTATTTTAAATATAAATACTGAAAAAATTGAACAATTGATGGATCAGAATCAAATAGTAATAGTAACAGGATTTCAAGGTGTCTCTAAAAATGGTGAAATTGTAACGTTGGGAAGAGGAGGGAGTGACACTTCTGCTACGGCAATTGCCGGCGAATTAAGAGCTGACAAAGTAGAAATCTATACGGATGTTGATGGACTAATGACTGTAGATCCCAAAATGGTACCAGAAGCTCAACCGATTAAAGTGATAAATTTTTATGAAGTGTTACAAATGGCTAAAGAAGGTGTTAAAGTAATACACCCAAAAGCGGTTGAGTATGCAATGAAATATGCAGTACCAATTCACATAAAAAATATAACTAAATTTACGGAAACACAAGGAACAACAATTACAGGACAAATATCAGAAAGCAGCTTTTATGATAGAAATAGTGTAGTAACTGGTATAGCACATATTCCGAATATTGCTCAAATAACTTTACAGCTTGATTATAATACTTCACAAAATATAAAAGTCGATGTTTTCAATACTTTGGCAAACGAAAATATTAGTTTGGATATGATAAATGTCAGTAATGATCAAATAGTGTTTACAGTAAAAGAAGAAATTGTATCAAAAGCTTTAGAATTGTTAAATGAACGGGGGTTTGGAAATCTTAATTATTTGACGGGATGTACAAAAATCACTCTATTTGGTACTGGTATGACCGGAATACCAGGTGTTATGGCTAAAGTTTTAAAATTACTTAACACAGAAAAAATTCCTGTACTTCAAACTACTGATTCCAATATTACAATTTCTTGCTTAATACCTGGGGAACACACACAACAAGCTCTACTTGTTTTACATGAAAATTTTTACCTGTATAAGGAGGGAAGTAAAGAATGACTGAATTTGGGAAATTGATTACTGCTATGGTAACTCCTTTTGATGAGAATAATACGTTGGCAGTGAATAATTGTGGCCAATTAGCAGAAAAGCTAGCTTTTACACATGGTTCTGATGCTATTGTTTTGGCAGGAACCACAGGTGAATCTCCAACATTAACTATGGATGAAAAACTAACTTTATTTCAGTCTGTGATTGACAGAGTTGGAGAACATGTTACTGTGATAGGAGGTACGGGAAGCTATGATACTAAAGAGACAATAGAGTTGACTAGAGAGGCGGAAGATATAGGTGTACACGGAATTATGCTGGTCACACCATACTACAATAAACCTGGACAGAGAGATTTATATAATCATTTTAAATCTGTAGCAAAAACGACTAGCCTACCTATTATGCTCTATAATGTGCCGAAAAGAACTGGAGTTGACATGGATGAACAAACTGTATTAAAGTTAGCTGAAATAGATAATATTGTAGCCATTAAAGAAGCCAGTGGAGATATGATAAAAATAGCAAATATTGTAAACAAAACAAGAGGAAATATGAAGGTGTATAGTGGAGATGATGTAAGTTTAATGCCGGTATTAAGTCTTGGTGGGGCAGGTATAGTAAGTGTTGCATCACATTTGGTAGGAGATACACTTAAAAATATCATAGAATTATACCATGATAATAATGCTAGTAAAGCTCTGAAATTATATCAAAGTATTCACCCACTATTGACAAATCTATTAGTTAATTCGAATCCAATACCAATAAAAGCTGCTGTTAACCAGCATATTTTAGATGTAGGTAGTGTGAGACCTCCTTTACAAGATTTACCAGAACAAGATTTAGAGCAAATTACAGAAGTATATAAGTGGGTTACAGGAAGATATAAAAAAAAGAAGCCGTAAGGCTTCTTTTTTTATGATGGTGTTATATATATATAGTTTTGTTAACTATAATTTCTAGCTTGTTCAAGTTGTGTGTTGATAGCAAAAAATTATTAGTTACCTTTTTGTAAATTTACTTGCTATCGAAGTTTAAGTGAGGTATAATTGAACGTAATGGTAAGAGACCGGGTAAAATACTATTTATAAAACAGGGAGGTGTTTGATTGTCACCCAAAAAACAAAATAGGAGAAATGGCAATAATTCTAAGTCAGCTCTGCAGGTAATTCCTCTGGGTGGAGTCGGTGAAATCGGCAAAAATATGTTCGTGATCAGATATAGAGACGAAATTATTGTAATTGACGCCGGATTAAAGTTTCCCGATGAAGATATGCTCGGTGTGGATTTTGTGATTCCAGATATGAGTTATTTGGCTGATAATAAAGATAAAGTCAAAGGTGTGTTTATTACTCATGGACATGAGGACCATATTGGTGCTCTTCCCTATCTATTGAAAGAGGTCGATGCACCGGTGTACGGGACCAAACTCAGTCTAGGATTGGCAGAGCGTAAATTGGGAGAACAACCGATCCAGAAGGCAATCTCCTTTAAGAAAATTTCTCCTGGACAGAATATGCAGCTCGGTTCATTTAAGCTTGATTTCTTTTCAACAAATCACAGTATCCCAGATTCAATTGGAATAGCAGTACATACTCCGGAGGGTACCATTGTACACACAGGAGATTTTAAATTAGATCATACTCCAGTCAGTGGTGAAGTTACAGATTACAAAAAACTAGCAGAACTTGGAAAGCAAGGGGTACTCTGTCTGTTGTCCGATAGTACTAATGCTGAGAGACCAGGTCATACTCAAAGTGATCGGGTAGTCGGAGAAACCATTGATGAGATTTTCAGAGAAGCTCCCAAACGGATTATTCTGGCCACTTTTGCTTCGAATATCTACCGAATACAACAGGTGATTAGTTCGGCTAAAAAGTATGGTAAAAAGGTCGGGGTAGTTGGAAGGAGTATGGTTAATGTAATAGAAGCCGCGTCCGAGCTGGGATATCTTACAGATGTTGATGATGTGGTTATAGATGATTTGGAAAGAGTAAATCAATATCCATTAGAAAAAACTGTTCTACTGACTACTGGCAGTCAGGGAGAACCTATGAGTGCACTTACCAGAATAGCTGCCGATGATCATAAAAAAGTGGAAATTATGCCCCATGATACGGTAGTAATTGCAGCGACGCCAATACCCGGTAATGAAAAGTCAATATCCAGAAGTATAGATAATCTTTTCAAAAGAGGCGCTAATGTAATTTATCAATCGGTTTCCGGTGTTCATGTATCTGGACATGGAAGCCAAGAAGAATTGAAAATGATGCTAAATCTCGTGAAACCGAAGTATTTAATTCCCTTTCATGGGGAATATAGAATGCAAGTCCATCACAAAAACTTGGCAGAACAGCTGGGAATGCCGTCCAAGAATGTATTTCTGGCAGAAAATGGCGAAGTTATTGAATTTCAACAAAATCGAGGCAAAACCACAGGGAAAGTCTCTGCAGGGAGAGTACTTGTAGATGGATTAGGAGTAGGTGATGTAGGTAATATAGTGCTGCGAGATAGGCGACTGTTGAGCCAGGATGGTATTTTAATAGTGGTTTTAGCTGTTGACAAACAGAATAAAACTCTAACTGCCGGTCCTGATATAGTGTCTAGAGGTTTTGTTTATGTAAGAGAATCAGAAGAATTACTAGATGAAGCTAGAGAACATGTGGTTAAAGCTTTGAATAAAATGTCAAAAAGTAAAATGAATGAATGGCAAGCTATTAAGAGCTCTGTAAAAGATGTTCTGGGCCAATATTTATGGGAAAAAACGCGTAGACGTCCCATGATATTGCCGATAATTATGGAAGTATAACAAAGATTGATTTTTAAAACTCCAGCATTTGGCTGGAGTTTTTTTAGGCTTAATAAAAATTAAAACATGGTAGTCAAAAACTTTTCAACTTCACATCCAATATTTCGGGTTTGTATAATCGAAGAGTTTGGCTATCAACATTCAACATTCAACTTTAACACAGCCATAACGAAAACAGAAGTTCTAAATTTAAAGTATATTTAAGTTTGTTTGATGGCACAATACAATTGAAGGCATAGAAATCAGGTATAAATAGGAGTGGTAAAATGCAGATTGAAGGAAATGGAGGTTCACAGCAAAATCCTTATAAAAGAGGTGATCAGCAAGGTAATGAACAGATAGCTACCAATGTAAAAGAATTTGGAGGTACACAGATTCCCAAAACGCCCAATCACATACATTCACTGGTAATAGTAGGACAGATCGAAGGCCATATGACTTTACCACCACAAAACAAAACTACTAAATATGAACACGTTTTACCTCAATTAGTTGCTGCAGAGCAAAATTCGGATGTAAAAGGTATATTGGTGATTTTGAATACTGTAGGAGGAGATGTAGAAGCGGGGCTGGCTATAGCGGAAATGCTAGATAGTCTCTCTAAACCATCAGTCAGTCTAGTTTTAGGTGGTGGGCACAGCATAGGTGTTCCAATAGCTGTAGCCACTGATTATTCTTACATAGTACATACTGCTACTATGACCATTCATCCAATAAGACTTTCAGGTCAGTTAATAGGGGTACCACAAACATATGATTATTTGGAGAAAATGCAGGATAGAGTTTTACGTTTTGTTACCCAACATTCTAAAGTATATCCAGATCAGCTAAGGAATTTAATGTTCAATTCTGGTCAATTAGCTCGTGACATTGGAACGGTTCTAGTTGGCGAAGATGCTGTGAGAGAAGGATTGATTGATGAAGTAGGAGGTATTGGTCAGGCAGTAAACAGACTGGAAAATATGTTGAAAATGCAAAATCCTCCGCCGAGGCCCCCATTTCCAGGTGGTAGAACCAACTATCCAGTCAACAATCCACTCTTCAATCAACAACAATCAGTCAATCATCAACCAGAGAATCATCAACATGATGATCCTGACTATCCCAATCAACAGCGAAGGGATGATGACTAATGATTCTATACACTCCTGTATCTTTTCAAGAAATTTTTGAAGGTGCAGATGATCAAGAAACATCTAATATGCATGAGATAGACTATCAAGGAGTGAAAATAGTGGTTGAGCCAGTATCTCCTTCTCATGGGAAAATAGTTAGATTAATCAGTACAGACAGTAATGATTATTTAAATCCTAATTTACAGCCGGGAAATTTTGTCAATTATGCATCACTATCAGGATGATCTTAACAGCCTTTCCGTTGGAAAGGCTATTTTATTAGTATAGATTTGTAGGCGTATTAAAATTCAATACATTGTAATATCAATATCATATCAGCTTTAATTAAATTATGCTGATAATGGTAGGGATTATTAATGGTGATTCTATGGTTATTACCTGGTTTACTTTTGTTTTTAATGGGTATTAAAAACTTAGCTAGTGCCACTCCTGATTTTAATTCAATTAAAACTGGTAAAGATACTGCAAAAGATTTGTTATGGGTGTTTACAATAGGAATTATTATGACAGCCTTAACTCAAAGTAGTAGCGCTATAGGAGTAATAGTATTAGTGTTTTTAGATAGAAGAAAAATTTCTTTTAAACAAGCGGGGTTTTTTTTAGTAGGAGGAAATATTGGAACAACTATTAGCGGCCAGATATTTACTCTTCCTACAGAGAAGTTAATTATACCATTATTAATAGTATCATTAATCTGTTACATTATTGGTAAAAGGTACAATATTTTTGCCGAAATATCTAGATACCTTATGTCTGTGATGCTTATTTTTTTAGGCTTAGAAATTATTAGTTCAGTAACACTTTATTATCGTGAAGAATTTGCCTTGGCTTTACAAAGATTCGACTCTATCTATCAAGCCTTTATAATTGGAATTATTCTAACAGCTGTTAGTCAATCTAGTAGTTTAATAATTGGAATTTTAGTAGTGCTTGCCAGTAAAAGTATTATTACTGTAGAATATGCTGTAGCTGCAGTACTTGGATTAAATATAGGTACCGCTACTACTTTGCTATTTGCTTGTATCGGTTTAAATAGAGATGGAAAACTTGGAGCGGTTTTTCAAGTGGTGTATAATTGTATTTGTGCTTTGCTGATATTTCTAGTTTTTCCGGGATATATGAGCTTTCTTAATATTTATGCACAAAATCCATCTCAAATAGTTGCAAATGCCCATACATTTTTTAATATTGGTGGAGCCTTAACTTTGATTTTTACCTGGAATTTTATAGAATGGTTAGTATACTGGATAGTGGGAACAAACTTTAAAAGTGAACAATAGTTTGGCAATATTTAATCTTACTGATATAATTGAGTCGAGGTGAAAAAAGTGGTAGCAAAAAAGAAGAAAAAGCAGGGTTCAAAAAATAAAAAAACAAATCAGACTATACAAGCTAATGTAGAGTTTAAAGCTGGCTTGTTGATTTTATTTGCTTTATTATCATTAGCCAGTTTGATTTTTACTGAACAGACAGGTTTTTTAGGTAGATTTCTAAATGCTGGTTATGAATATTTAGCTGGAAATAGAGCGTGGGCAATTCCACTGTTCATAGGTATTTTAGGAACTAATTTGATGTATTTGAAAGACATTCCTCTTAATAATAGATTTTGGGGGATCAATTTACTGTTATTTTTAATTATAGTTGGGCACCATGTTGAATTGACATTACAACACGATATAATTAGTCGTGGTGAAATTATGACCATTGCCTCTGAAAAAGCTTTAGACAGAGCTGGAGGAGGGCTAATAGGAGCACTATTTTCTATCATTTTTTTGCTAATACTTGGTGAAATAGGAACATTTATACTGATGGTTTTTTTAGCTATAGTAGCATTTATGTTATTGACTGATACCACTTTCAGAGATGGCCTTACCATAGTAAAAAAAGTAGGTTTGAATACTTGGGACATGCTTCTATATTTAAATGAAAAATTAGTAGAATTGTATTATCGGTTGAATAATAAAAAACAACAAAAACAATTTCAAGCCACTTATGGGGAATCAGAAAACAATGGGGAAAATGTAGTCGATCTATCAGATTATCAGCAAAATAAGACTAAAACCGATGCTAATAATTCAAATGTAAATACTGATCAGCATGAAAATATCAGTGATTATTTTGATGAGTATCCTATAGTAAGTTTTGAAAAAGATGTGGCTGAAGACTTTGAGCAAGAGCATCAGGGAGGAGAAAGCTCTGAAGTCCAAAATCAAAAAGAGACATCTGAATTATTGCAGACACTATCTGATGATGCAACTAAAGCTAAAACTAAAGATGAACGAACCAAAACACAGGAGCTCAAGAAAGAGCAAGGTGATAAGAAAAAAGAACTAAACCAAGAGCAGAGTTCATATACATTCTATCCCAATCAA
>CAZKUS010000080.1:0-3466 GCA_964556025.1 uncultured Clostridia bacterium
TAGATTAAAGGGATAACCTTCTAAAAAACATTCATCAATTAAAAAGAACTCAGGATTAACTTCTGATAAAACTAACATGATATTTGTATACTCTTCGTCGAAATAATGCGGTATACTGTACTCTTCTTCCAACATTAAGTCAACAGGTGATACTCCTTCAAATTTATATACTATCACAGGATCTTGTGGATCTAGTTCTTCTCTATCTCCAATCATACCTTCGGCCATGACATCTCTATCCATAATTCTATCTTGAAGCAAATTCCAAGCCTGATGGTAACTTTGGTTCTGTTCATAAAAAAGTGTTGAACTTACCTCATTTGAATTATAATTCTTGAATTCAAGTTCAGGATTGTTTTTTTCTTCTTTTTTATCTTCATCTGCAACATATTTATTTTGTTCTTTACTTTCTTTTGATTTATCATTTGAACTATAGCCTTCTGAAGTATTTTGATAGGGATAACTTTCCTTTTCAATTCCAGACTCATCTTCATATTCCTGATTATCCTCTCCATCTAAGCTCGTCATAGCTATTGATTTAGGCTTTATCTGTTCATAAATTTCTGGAGTCTCACTGTAAGTTATGTCTTCCATACTTGTTTCTTCAGCTTGCTCATAATGATAATCACCAATCCACAACCTGCTTGTTAAAATTACACTATTTATTATCAGGACAATCAAGACAATGGTTTTAATCTGTTCCCGATTCATATTTGACCTCCTGATTTAAGGGAAGGTATATTACAAATTCAGTACCTTTACCTTCTTGACTAAATACTTTAATATCACCGTCATGGTTTCTTATTATTTCCCGGGAAATAGCTAAGCCTAATCCGGTTCCTCCCTTTTCCCTTGATCTAGCTTTTTCCACCCTATAAAACCTTTCAAAAATTCTTTGTAGATCTTCTGCTGGTATTCCTATGCCTCTGTCTTGAACAGATATTTTTATTCTATCAGGATATTGCTGAATGGTAATATCTACACATTCACCTTGTGGACTGTACTTTATCGCATTTTCTAGTACATTTGTAAATACTTGAGTCAATTTACTACTATCACCGTTTATTTCAATACATTTTGGTACTTTTGAATCTTCGATTTCTGCATTTACAGAACTAGACATATCAATTAGATTACTATGTTGTTCAGAAATGAGTGTTTGACTTTTTTTACTACTTTGGTCATTAGTAGAATTGGAATAATTTCTATAATGAATAAGTAACTGGATTTGATTTCCGCTAAGCAATGATTCTATTGCCGAAATACTTTGCCTTAGCACATCCATTAAATTGATTGAATTAGTTTCTATTACCGGTTCTTTACGATCCATTTGGGATAAAATAAGTAAATCTTTCACCATAGTTACCATACGATTAGTTTCTTGTTGTACCACTTTCAAAAATCTTGGGGCAACTTTTTCATCTTTATGAGCACCATCGAGCAGAGTTTCTACATAGCTTTTTACTGAGGTTAGCGGTGTTCTCAATTCATGAGAAACATTAGCAACAAATTCTTGTCTCATTTGTATCAACTTTTCTTGCTCAGTTATATCGTTTAGAGCAATAATAACACCTTCAGACTGCTGTCCTTCAGCTTTAAAAGGAACTAATTGTGCTCTAATTACTTTGTCATCTTCTGTTACTAAGTTTTTTTCTTCTTTAATATTAGTCTCGCCACCTAATATTTTGTCAAACTCTTGATCATCAAAAAAACTGTCTAATAATTGACTAGCAGCATCACCTTCTAATTGTTTTCCAGTAACGTTTAGCATTCTTTCTGCAGCAGGATTGATATGAATCAATTCTTTTTCATTATTTACTGCAATCACACCATCACTCATTTGAGTTAAAATGGCTTCAATTTTACCTTTTTCCGAAGAAATTTCTTTTAGAGTACTATCGAGCTTCGAAGCAAGGTGATTAAACATTTTACCCAAATTTCCAATTTCATCATCGCTTTTCACGTCAATACGTTGATCAAAGTCACCTTGAGCCATAGCTTGTGCTTTTTCAGTCACAACTTTAACCGGCTTAGTAATAGTCCTAGATAAAACAATACCCAAAATAGCGGTCACTGCTAAAGCAAAAACTGTACCGGTAAATAAAATCGTTCTGATCTCAGCAAGCGTATTGTCAACTCTTTCTAAAGACCCGACCAAGTATATGGAACCAACAACTTGATTTCCACTTTCTACAGGGATAGCTAAAGATTTTTCTCTTATATTAGTATTGGGGTTTATCCTGATATTGCTCCCTTCGCTTCCCGCTAAAGATCTAGTTATTTCCTCTTCTGTAATAATGTTTCCTGTGATTTCCTCTTCCCCCGATGAAGTGGCTAGTACTCTGCCATTTTCATCTAAAATCGTAATTTCATTTTGAGCCTGCTGTCCAAATTCATCTAATAATTGTGATATTTGTTCTTCATCTTGTTCTCCAGCCATATGTCGTTCAGATAAGCTTTTAACAAGCTCTGCTTCGGTAGTCATACGGTCACTGTAATCATCTAAATAATATTGATCTAAAGATTCCAACAAATATACACTGATTAATTCCATGGCTACCAATACTAACAGCAGGTATATTACAACAAGTTTCCACTGAACAGTCTTGAACATATCAAGTCCTCCTAAGGTAATAACCCATACTCCTCTTCGTCATAATATACCTGGGATCACCAGGATTGTCCTCAAGTTTTTCTCTTAGGCGGCGTATAGTCACATCAACAGTCCTGTCCTCACCAATAAAATCAAAGCCCCATACTTCTTCCAGTAATCGATCCCTTGAAATTACTTCTCCTTGATGTCTTACCAGATAAACAAACAGTTGAAACTCCCTATAAGTCAACTCCACCCTGTCACCATTTTTTAATACTTCTGCTGTTTTCAAATTAATTTCTATATCAGCATAATACAATATTTTTTGATCTAAATTTTCCTGTTTGGCTTCACTTTCCCAATAATTAGTCCTTCTAAGCAAAGCCTTAATTCTCGCCATCAACTCTCGATTACTAAAAGGTTTGGTCACATAATCATCTGCCCCTAATTCTAATCCTAACACTTTATCAACTTCTGAACCTTTGGCAGTTAAAACTAAAATAGGTATAGAGCTTTCAGACCTTATTTCCTTACAAACAGAAAATCCATCTTTGCCGGGCAGCATTAAATCTAAAATAAGAATATGTGGAGAAAAATCGCGAAATTCTTGTAAACCTTGTTCACCATCATAAGCTATTCGAGTCAGATAACCTTCTTGTTCTAAATTATAATTAATTATATCTGCAATTGGCTGTTCATCTTCAACTATCAATACACGAAAGCTCATCAACTTCACCTGCACTTGTGTAGTCCGTTTGTTATGTAATTTCGCGCTCTATAAGGCTAAATCCTTCTATTATGGAAGTTGGATGAAATTCCTATAAATTAGATGTTGTTCTCTTCTGTTTTTGATAGTAGTAAATTAATAATTTA
>CAZKUS010000080.1:3476-7991 GCA_964556025.1 uncultured Clostridia bacterium
CTATCAACACATGACTTTAACAGAGCCATTTATAAAAAAATTTTAAAAAAAGATAGCGGTGCTGGGCACCGCTATCATATTAAATCTATATTAAGAGGGGGTCAGACCTGATTTGTTAATTATATTATAATAGCAAAATGTTACATGAATATTACAACCACGTTAAAATTGCGTAACATCGG
The DNA here is from genome assembly GCA_964556025.1 of uncultured Clostridia bacterium. Taxonomy (GTDB): domain Bacteria; phylum Bacillota; class Natranaerobiia; order Natranaerobiales; family Natranaerobiaceae; genus Natranaerobius. The sequence continues at coordinate 3,659 of CAZKUS010000080.1, forward strand.
TCTTTATTAATGATTTTTATTATCCCGTAATACCATCCAGGTCATCATCGTCTTCTAGCCCCTCTAAATGTATAATCAATCTATTGGGTACACAAACAATAGCTTCCCCTTCACGACTTACCCAACCTGTATCAGCACATATTCCTAATGGACATACATCTTCAGGCATCTCTTGTACACGAGCTCTATTATGCTCTAATTGTACCTTTGCTTCGTAGTCTACATCTTTGAGAGGAACTTCAACTTCTTTTGTCTCTCCTTCTGGAGGAAGATCAACTCTATCCACTACTTCTCCATGTAATTCAATTACAGCTTTGATGTCCTCACCCTCTTCTTCACCAGGATTCAACCAAAAAAATCCCATACTAACCAAAAAAGCCGCTAAAATGAAAATAGCTACTAATATATCCCCTTTAGTTATGACGCGCATGTATTTGGACAGTGCCAATTTGTTCACCTCCTACACTTCTTCTAAATTATACATTTTAACCACTGTACTAGCAACCAAAAATCAAGGGGCTATCCCGAAAGTAAACTTTTGGGATAGCCCCTTGATATTACAAACTAAAATATTGTAAACGAAACTAATAATTCTATATAACACTAAATTTCATACATAGGTGAGTCTAAAATCACTTTTATTGCGGACTAAAATAGTTAAGAGGATCAATATGACTCCCTCCGCTATGAATCTCAAAATGCAAGTGAGCTCCTGTGCTCCTCCCGGTATTACCGACTAAACCAATAACAGCGCCTCTATCGACATATTCACCTTCAGTGACATGGTTTTCAGAGTTATGTGCATAATAGGTTTCGTAACCACCTGAGTGCTCAATAATAATTAAATTACCATATCCTCCTTGTGCTCCAGAAAAAGTAACTTCCCCACTATCAGCAGCTCTAATTGGAGTGCCTGAAGGAGCAGCAAAGTCTACTCCACTATGGAAGCCCGCTCCTCTAGGACCATACCCTGAAGTAAATCTACCTTCCGATGGATCAATCGGAAATAAAAATCTGCCTCCTTCGGCACTAGGCCGCTCTGCAGAACCCCTTAATACCACTTGGTTATCTGGTTCATCTATAGTTTCTGAATTTTTCACTTCCCTGTCTTTTTCTTCACCATTTTCTTTGATTATCCTATATTCAACTTCACGTTCACCTTTTTCTCCAGATTCTAAAACCTCTGTTTCATCCCACCACAAAGAAGAATCGGTTCGATATTCGGTGTCATAAGATATCTTCTCTTTAGCTTGTCTTGTTTCAGTAGCATTTACATTCACATAGCTCTCTGACTTCTCAACTTCAATTTCATCTCCAGGTCTGAGTACTTCATCTTCATCTAAACCGGCATTTGCCTCACGTAACTGACTCTCTGTTTTGCCTGTTTCTTCCGCTATACTCCAAAGTGAGTCACCAGATTCAACTTCATAAGTTTCTATGTACTCTGAACCATCTAAAAGTACAGATACAACCGTTTCCTTGTCCATAATTTTTTCAGGGTAAACCTGTTCAGGTTCAAGTCTTATATCTTCATCAATATGCACATCTTCGAGTTCCCCTTCATCAGGTACAAAGGTATCTGCAACTTGCTCAATAAGCTCGTCTGATTCAATATCTTTATCCACTTTTGCAACTTGTTCACCATCAACTAATACTTCATTGGCATGTGCTTTCAAAGTCAATTGCTCTTCCAACAATGTATTAACTTTTTCTATGTCAATCAATTCACTTTCTATATCACTAGATCGGGTTTCTTCTTCTATCTCAATTTCATCAGTAATCACAACTTCTTCTACATTGTGCTTTGTGTCTATTTCTCTTTTTAATTTTTGTATATGGTCTGATATCTCGTCACTTATATCTGGTTTAAAAACTGCCAGTTCATCATTATTCTTATATAGCACACCTACATGGCTTGTTTCGTATTCTTGTACAAATTGTTCTGTTTGATTATATGTATGTATACCCATGTTGAGAGTTACTGCTGCCAATGACAAGCACAAAATACTCTTCATGGTAACCCTTGTTTTCAATTGGTTTTTAAAAGATTTCAGGTAATTTTTTAACTCACATTCCATTAAATCCCTCCCCAGTAATTGTTTTCCTAGTATATTCAAACCCGATAGCTTTTATTCTTGATTAAAGTAAAAAACCCTTCTTTAGTTTTTTTACTTTATTCTTTTTTTTGTGATAACAACCACCTCAAACACCTCTATACAGGCAATAATCGTTTTGTTTCGACGTGCTGACGCGTAAAATCCATAATTTTCTTGAATTTGTAACTTGTAATCACAATTACTTTTATTAGCAAGTTATGGCATATTTTAATGCCAGTAACTATTATAATTCATTCATACAATTTTTACAAGATAACCATTTTTTAAATTAAGGCACTTGCTTTTATATTCTGTTGTTGCTAGCAATAAAATAATTAATCTCACTTAAGCTGTTTAAGTTTAATACATATAAAAATTTCAAACAAGGGAATTAAGGCTCCCAGATCTACTGCTCATCCATGAGCAAGATCAAAAAATAACCAACTGTTATTTGGTCTTAATTACCTGTTTGCTCGTTAAGATGTATTATCAATCCCGCATAATTCGTTCAATTAATAATTTCATTGCTAGCAACATTCAACTTTAATACAGCTTATCACTCAAAAGCAGGAAAAAGACTTTCCTGCTTTTGAGTGATTATTTAGCTTTCACTTTTTCGTGATCTGTTAATTTATTCAAATTGTAATTAGGAAGTTTCTTTATTCGTTTATAATATCGCTTTAATTCTTGTAATACGTGAAATAAAGAGGCCCTACTTTTGAATTCATCCCTAGTTCTTGGTAATTCCATCTCATCATATTGCTTTTCCAAATTTCCGATGGCTGTTTCAACTAGTCTATAAGGGGCCCTCCTATTTTGTAGGGCATTTTTCTGCATCTTTTCTAGTATTCGGAAAAGTTTTGCTATTTGCTCAGATTGAGGTACCTCTATTGTCATTCGTACTGTTAAATGGTAAATTTCTTCTATACAATCAATAAAGTACTCAAAAGATCTAAATTGAAGCCGATAAATATCAGCTAATGTATTATCTGTAGATTGAAATTTTTGTTCATCTTGAAATAGTTTGGACATCTCTATTCCCCTATTAATTTCTGTTCTCATCTGTTCTAACCGATCTATAAAGCTAGAATCAATTGTTTCAGGAGGATGTTGTACATAATGCGCTAATTCGTTTAAAAGCGATCTTACATCTTTATCGATGCCTTCAACTTTACATTTTAATTTTTGTTTGTGGTTCGGAGAGAAAAAATAATTTATTCCTAATGCCGATACAGCACCAATTAAAGCAAGCAGCACTTGCTCAAATATTATAGTTGTCTGAAAGGTGTCTGCTTGTGGTGCTATCATGAGTACAGCAGTTACTAATGCTATGGGAATATGAGAATGTAATTTTAAATTAAGGCTTAAAACAATTACTAGTAAAGTAACTAACCCAAAGGTTAGAGCATGTCCTCCTAAAATTACAGCTAAAACTGTACCTAACATACCTCCAAGTAGCACACTTCCTACTTTACCTAAACTCTGTAACAAAGAGTGATAAAAGGTTCGCTGTACCGTAAATAATGCTACAATAGCAGCTGAAGTCACTTCTTCATAACCTAGATTATGAGCTATGAACACAGCAATTGTAACAGCCACAGCTGTTTTAAGTACTCTAGCACCAATACCTATTCGTCTAATATTATATCACCTTCCTTTAAATCGTTTTACATTTACTTGTTTACAATATAAACAAAGTAGTTTTATATTCTTTAATTGCTAGCTATAAAATATCAAATTAACCATAAAAGTTTATATTTGGTATATCAGAAAATTTAATTGCTATCATCATTAAACTTAAATTGATCCATAAAAAAAGCAAGTACTTTTAGCAATAATCAATATAGCAAAAAAAGCGGTTCTCGAATTCTCTCGAGAACCGCTTTCAAGGAATTTTGTGTTGGTGGCGAGAGACGGAATCGAACCGCCGACACGCGGATTTTCAGTCCGCTGCTCTACCGACTGAGCTATCTCGCCATGGTGACCCCTAGGGGATTCGAACCCCTGACTTCGGCGTGAAAGGCCGATGTCTTAACCACTTGACCAAGGGGCCACTGCTTGGTGAGCCATCCAGGATTTGAACCTGGGACACCCGGATTAAAAGTCCGGTGCTCTGCCAGCTGAGCTAATGGCTCATCCCGTTGACAGTTATTAATCCTACACTACCTAAACTTTTTTGTCAACCCTATATTGAATTTTTTATCTTAGTTTGAGATCTCTTCGGACCAACTGATACT
>CAZKUS010000081.1:0-7965 GCA_964556025.1 uncultured Clostridia bacterium
TCCTTTCCTTTTTTGGCTTTTCCAACCTTCATCTTCTTTAAATTCAACTGCTTCTTGTACGTGTCTTATGACCAATTCTTTTAACAATCCATACTTGTTATTGTAATAATAATAGATAAGAGCTTTATTGACACCAGCTTTGTTAGCTATTTCATCTACTTTAGTACCATCATATCCGTTCTCGGCAAATAATATTTCAGTAGTTTGTAAAATTTTTTCTTTAGTACTCATTTTACTAATTTTGGCCACCCCATTTTCTCAATTTTAACTTTACGGTTGATTTAATAGTAATATTTTCTGTAATTTTTGTCAATTTTGGTAATTTCACCGTGAGTACTAATTTATTAAAAGCATGCCTGTTATTACACCGATGAAAAAGCCAATGTTAGTTGAGGGGGCATGGTATGATCGAGCTTTCGGTAACAATTCTTCAATAATCAAGTATAACATGGCACCTGCAGCAATATTTAGACTGATTCCCACTAGCTCTGGAAAAATATTGATAAACAACATACCTGCCAAAGTTCCTACAGGAGTGACCAAACCAGCCATGGTAATTAGGCACAGTGTGCTTATCCAACTCATCTTTCCAGCTCGAAGGGGCCCTGCTGCAGCCATACCTTCAGGTATATTATGTACTCCTAAACTAAGTGCGATTAGACTGCTTAACTCAGGCGATACAGCCATACCTGTACCGATTGCTAAACCTTCTGGTAAATTATGAAGGGCAATACCTGCAGTTATCAAATAACCAATACGAATCAAATCTTGTTCAGAGCCGGTCGCTGGTAAGGATTTGTGTAAAACCATAGAAATAATTCCTATAATTAGACCTCCTACAGGTATAGCTAAAATAATTTCATGTAATAAACCTAAGGTTAAAGCTGAAGGTATTAATTCAAAAAAAACTACAGCTAACATAACTCCTGCTGCAAATCCCAGTAATATGGCTAAATACAAAGGATGTTCGGGGTTAGAAATTAGTATTATGATAGCCCCTAATAAAGTTGACAGTCCAGCTAAACAACTATACATTAAAATTTCCATGATTGAACCGCCTTTTGAAAATTCTCCTTTGTGTAGATATTATGTTAAGATTAATAAAACAATGAATATATTTGAAATTTTGAGGTACAAGTGAATGATATAGTCCTTGTTTATAAAATTGTTGGTAGTGAGAAAACTAGAAGAAAATGCGTCATTGGTAAAAGATTTTAATGCAAGCGGGGGAGATGAATTGACTTTTCTAGAAGAATGATTAAAATCAAAACAAAGGGGAATTAATTTTTTAAAATATGAATGGTAACAGGATTAAGATAGACAGATCTTGAAATATATTATAAACTGAAGCTTTTTTTTAAGCGCTGTTATATTTAGCTATCAACATTCAACTTTAACACAACCTTTTTTAAAGATTGGAGGTCGAAACAGTTTTTATGAACTTGGAAATTAAACGCTTTGATGAATTATCTACAGAACTATTGTATGAAATAATTAAAGCTAGGATAATGGTTTTTGTAGTAGAACAGAACTGCCCTTATATGGAATGCGATGGTCTGGACAAATCAGCTTATCACTGCTTTATCAGAACAGAACAAGGGGTATCTGCTTATGCCAGAATTATACCTCCCCAGGTTAAATACCGTGTAGAGGCCTCCCTGGGTAGAGTCATGACTACTGAAAGCATTAGAGGAACCGGTACAGGTATAGAGTTGATGGAACATGTGATGTCGTTCATGATACATGATAAAGGTTATACTCGAATTCGCATTGAAGCTCAAAAATACTTGGAAGATTTTTACTACAAATTTGGATTTACAACAGTATCTAATTCATTTCTTTTAGATGGGATAGAACATATAGAGATGGTGTATAATTAATTATTAATGTTTTATATTAGCATAACAAGCTATTTCAGTGTTTAAAAATATTTTAACCCCCGCGTCCGGGGGGTTTTTTTGGAAGGGTTTGTCATACCATGGGATACTTTTAATATTGGCACTAGAGCATGAACAGAAATGGTTGTTTGGATTTGAACTGATAGATTAGCTCAAACCGTGTTGTTCTTTAAAACTTTTCCAATTTTCCTTCAACCAATAAAATTGTTCAAAATCATTTAATCTAATACAAAAAGGATTTGAATGCTGTTGTTCAGCAATGGTAGATCTAGGTTTATTTCCATAATCATGACCAGGTAATACTTCGGTGTTTTCCGGTAATTTCATCAATTCATTTAAACTTTGAAATTGGGTCCAAGCGGAGTCCCTGTCTTTAGTTCCGCCTACTTTATCTATGAATAAAGTATCACCTGTTAAGATACTGTTTTGGTACCATAAACATATATCACCTGGAGTGTGCCCAGGAGTGTGTAGTATTTTGATCTCTTGATTTCCTAACTGTAATTTATCTTCATGGACAAGAGCAAGATAACCTGCTTGTTGGCCTAAATCTGTATCGTGATGAACTGCAATTTGAGCGCTGGGAAACATTTTTGACAAAGTTTGATTGCCCCAGGTATGATCAAAATGTGTATGAGTATTAATTATGTATTTGAGTTCCAAATTGGAATCAGTTAATTTTGCCGTTAACAGCTCATCACAGAAGGATGGATCGACTATAGCTGTTTCACGAGTTTGTTCACAAGTCAAAAGATAACTGAAATTTCTGGCCCTGTGTGGGCATAGTAGTTGGGTGATAGGCACTTTTGATCCCCTTTCATAATAAATTTGAACATCTGATATTATTATCAATTATATTACTTTAATATGTCAAGCTTTTTTAAATAATGGCTTTTTTGGAGTGTGATTTATGAGTGGTTTACAAGTCGTCAATCTGAGTAAAAAATACGGAAGCTTTTACGCAGTAAAAAATATAAATTTTCAAGTAAATTCTGGAGAGATTTTTGGTTTTTTAGGACCAAATGGTGCGGGTAAAACAACCACTATCAATATGATAACAGGCTTATTACAACCTAATTCAGGACATGTGATTTTAGATGATCAAAAATTTTATGATGATCCACTTAGGGCCAAAAAAATAGTCGGTTATGCACCTGATTCTCCGGTACTATACGAAAAATTAAGATTAAGTGAATTTATAGATTTTATTATCAGTATTTACGATCTAGATGCTGAAAAGGCCTGGAAACGGGGGGGAGAGCTTTTAGAATTATTTGACTTAAATAAAGAGGTCGATAGCTTACTAGGTAGTTTTTCAAGGGGAATGAAACAGAAAGCAGCTTTAACTACAGCACTAATTACAGATCCTCAAATCCTGGTATTAGATGAACCTACCAATGGTCTAGATCCTTTAAGTGTAAGAAGGTTAAAAGATTTACTTGTAAGAGAGGCAGAGCGTGGAAAAGCGATTTTGATGTCTACACATATACTGGAGATAGCAGAAAAAATGAGTCATAGGATTGGAATTATCCAATCAGGGCAATTGGTGGCCTCGGGAACAATTGATGAATTACGTGAATTAAAAACAGAAAGTACTGCTCCCCATGGTGAAACAACGGAATCGGCAGAAGACCTGGAAAATTTATTTTTACAGCTCACCGGAGGAGATGGCCATGACTATCTGGAATGATCTAATAAAATTACTTCGCTTTCAATTTCTGTTATTGGCTAGAGACTTCCAAATAAGTGATCCCCAGAGAAATCAAGGGAAAAGTAATGTGAAATGGAGCATTATTGCTTTAGGTTTATTAGCTATTATTATTTTCCGTATAAGTTATTCCTTTGTATTTGGGCTCAGAAATATTTTCCCCGAGACTCAAGGACAATTTGAAAATGTATTGTATTTAGAACTGCATTTACTTTCTCTTTCTGCTATGCTTTTATTTGTTATTTTAGTTTTAAACGGAATTAGGATTGTATATGAAAACTACTTTGAATCTCGAGATCTACAGTTTTTATTGACTCTCCCTGTGTCTGTTAGTGCAATTTTCACTAGTAAATTTATCAAAAGTGTGGCCGTTAATTTTATCTATGTGATACCATTCCTAGGTTCTCTGTGGATCGGCTATGGATTTGGTACAGGAGGGGGTATGTTATATTATTTAACTGTGTTTGTTGTACTAATCTGTGGTACTGTTATTTTTACAGCCGTAACAACTATTGTTATTCTACTAATTGCTAGGTTCATTCCCTCTTTAATAATGAAACAAGCCATCACTATCGGCTCTTTTTTACTTGCTTTTGCTGTCTTTGTTACCTGGCAGTATTTTGCAGTTGTAGCTGATATAGATATATCTCCTGAAAATATTATGGCAATGGCGGAGAATTTACAACCAGTGTTAGAAGTTAATCTTCCGCACTTATGGATGGCTAATAGTTTGGTTTGGGCTGAGGGGAATTTGTCTATAACCCTTTGGGAGTCAGTTATACCTTTGATCGCTAGTGCCGTGATTAGTTTCGTGGTGTCTATTATATTCGCTCGTCAAGTATTTGTAACAGGATGGTCAAAAAGCAGAGATGTTCACGGGAAACAGCTGCAAACAAGGACAAAAGTAAAAAATATTAGTAATAATAAAAATGCTTATAGATTAGCTGGTATAATAAAAAAAGATCTACTAATTTTACGCCGCGCCCCTTTTATATGGTATAATGTGTTGATTTTCATTGCAATGCTAGGTCTGATAACATTTAATATGGCTGGAGGAGTTATGGAAGAACCTCAGTCAATATTTAATATAGAGTCCAGCCTTAGTTTGATGCTTATCGGGATCTTTGGGACACAAGCAGGTGGGAATATAGCTGGTGTGGCTTTTAGCATTGAGGGAAGAGCTTTGTGGATCATGGGAACTGCACCTATTAGTAAACAGAAACTTTATTTGATGAAATTGTATAGTGGTGTTTTTACTAACTTTATCATAATGTTAATCGCTTTTATTGTATTTAGATCACTTCCGGGGGTGGCAGTTTATCCCTGGTATCTGTCAATTCCGATCTTGTTTGGTAAAGCTGTGGCTGTTACCTCCGCAATTTTATACATGGATATTAGTAATCCAAATTTTGAACTAGGAGATAAATTGAATCAAATTGGTGGCGATAGTAATATTAAAGGTCAGTTTAGATCGGTTAGCAGTATTATCATTCAACTTATTATAACCCTGATGTTGGGGATATTGATTTTAGTTACGGGAGTATTTCAAAGTTGGTGGTGGATATTATTACTATTACTCTTCTTTATTGTTATAATTTTAGCGATTACTCGTTACTGTTACAAAAATGCTGTTGAAATGTTGGGAAGGTATCTAATAGAATAGCTCAAATATTGGTATGACATAATCATATTTTTGAGAGGGGAATTAGTATGATGAACAGTGATAAAACGAAGCAAGTTTCGGTGACTGCGCCTGGGAGTGACTTGAAACAGGAACAAGTGAATGCTGCGGTGACACGCCTTGTAAATTTAGCTTGTGGGGACTTATCCAATCTGATTGTTCCGGGAGACAAAGTGTTACTGAAGCCCAACTTAGTAGCGGTTCCGCCGGATGATAATAGAGGGGCTATTACTAATCCTATGGTAACCAGGGCAGTAGCAGATTTGGTTTTGGCTCAAGGAGCACGAGCTATCATCGGGGATTCATCGGCAGTAGGAGTTTCTACCCGAGATGTTATTGCTACTACGGGTTATGATAAGCTTGATCAATTAGGCTATGAAGTGGTGGATTTAAAGACTGACAAAGTAGCAAACTTATCTGTACCCGACGGAACAGTTTTAAATGAAATGCCAGTTTTTCAAACAGCGGCAGACGCTGATTTGATTATTTCTTTACCAGTGATGAAGACACATGATCAAGTTGAAATTAGCTTGAGTATAAAAAATTTGAAAGGTATATTGCCGGACAATATGAAAAAGGCCTTTCACAACAAATATGGTCTTCCCCAAGCAGTTATTGATTTATTGTCTGTACTTCCGAATACTTTTTCGGTGGTAGATGGTTTATACGCTTTGGAAGGCATGGGACCGGTGTATGGAGAAGCCGTTTCCATGGGAATGTTGTTTGCCGGTTCGGATTTAGTTGCAGTTGATTCAGTGGTTTCCCAGGCCATGGGAGTTTCTGAAAACGAGCTAATAATCGAGTCCAAAGCGAATGCACGCGGTCTTGGTGAAATTAAAAGAGACAAGATTAAAATAATAGGTGATTATCACGAGTATGTACAAAGATGTCGTAGTTTCTCTAGGGTAAAAGATTATCACTATAATTTTGAAAATATAGATTTTAACTTATATTTTGATGAACATTCTTGTACAGGGTGTAAAAATACAGTGCTGAGCAGTTTAGATGATATTGTACAGGCTAAAGCCGAAGGAGATCTGCATGGTAAAAGTGTGTTAGCTGGGCCTCAACAGTTTTCTACAGCACCCCCTGGTGAGGTTGTTTTAATAGGAAGCTGTTTGAAACAAGTGGCTAATCATGGAAACTATATACCTGGTTGTCCGCCTGAAAACCTTCCTGTAATAGAAGGAATGGTAGGCAAAGGAAAAGTTGGCAGGCGTTATGTGAGTGATTCTCAAGAAAATTCTCAAACAGATGGTGGTGAGAATGGAGAGTGGAGCAATGGTTGTGTAGAACAAAACACCTATTATCAGGGCGTGATTTTTGATCTAGACAACACGGTGATAAATTCTAAAATAGATTTTGATAAAATGATGACAAGAGTAATAGAATATTTACAGGATGAGGGATTGTTGCAAGAAGAACTAAACAAGAATGAACACACTACTTCTACCATCATTGAACAAGTACGGTCAGATTCCGATATGTCAGTAGAACAAGAAGCTCATGTGTGGGACATCATTTCTGCAGTAGAAGCCAAGGGAATGGAAGAAGCGGAATTAGAACCGGGTATAGTTGAAGTTCTATCAAATTTATCAAAAAACTACCACTTGACAGTTTTAACTAACAACTCTTATCATGCAGCCACAACAGCTTTAAAACAGTTCGATTTGGGTAGTTTTTTTGAACTTGTGGTTGGAAGAGAACAGATGAAATATTTGAAACCATCTCCATCTGGTGTAGATGTTATTTTGAAGGCTTACCCGGAGATCACTTCTGAAAAGTGGCTAATGATAGGAGATTCTTGGATAGATGCACAAGCCGCTCAAATAGCTGGTATAGATTTTTTGGCATATAAATGTTCTCCAAAAGAGCTAGTAAATAGACAAATTCCCAAAATGGGTTGTATTGACCATCTCCTGCAAATACTAAATTATTTGTAAAATTTATAATCAGAAAGATATAACAGCGCCTATTCTAAAGGAGTGTATTTTTAATGAGTTCTGATAATGATACGAATAAATATGTAGAAAAAAATCGATCTAGATATAGAACTTACTCTCAGTTCTTAAAATCTAAGTACGGACAAAAAGTGTATAAAATACCTATAAATTTACCCGGTACCTGCCCCAATAGAGATGGTACTTTAGGTGAAGAAGGATGTGTATTTTGCGATGAAGCGGGCTCGGGATTTGATTGTTTGCCAAATTTTATGGCTATCAAAGATCAGGTGGCAAAAAACAAAGATTTTTTTGCCCAGCGGTTCAAAGCCAAAAAGTTTATAGTATATTTTCAAGCTTTTTCTAACACATATTGGCCTATAGAGCAGTTTCGAGAATTCTTGGAATCAGCAGCAACTGCTGAAGATTTAGTGGGGATTTCGGTATCAACCAGGCCTGATTGTATAAGTGATGAATACTTAGATGTATTACAAGAAATCAGAGATAATTACAGTTTGGATATAGATGTAGAATTGGGCTTACAGACAGTAAATTACAAAACCTTAAAATTTATAAACCGCGGACATACTTTAGCAGAATTTATTGATGCCACGAATAGAATAAAAGCCAGAGGTTTTTCTACTTGTATCCATCTAATACTGAATTTACCTGGTGATGAGATGGAAGATGTGATTGAATCAGCGAAAATTATTAGTGCCTTAAAATCTGATCAAGTTA
>CAZKUS010000082.1:0-7947 GCA_964556025.1 uncultured Clostridia bacterium
ATAACTATTAATTAAAGAAGGGGTTTTGAAATGGTCAGTGAAAATTTTTGTTCAAATAATCAAAATAATATCAAGAATAAAATCGATGATAATATCAGCAATACTGCCGAATATAAGCCCACAGATTTTGATGTGTATCTATTTCACCAGGGTACTCACTTTCAAAGCTACGATTTTATGGGAGCTCACTTTATGGAATATAATGGCCAAACAGGAGTGCGTTTTACCCTTTGGGCACCTAGAGCTAAACATGTGAGTCTTATAGGAGACTTTAATCAATGGAATTCTCACACACATCCCATGAAACTTTTACCTAAATCCGGTATTTGGTATGTTTTTGTAACGGAGGTACAGGAGGGAGATCGTTATAAATTTGAGATAGAAACAGAACATGGTACTAAGATACATAAATCTGATCCTTATGCATTCTATGCGGAAACTCTTCCAGGATCTGCTTCTAAAGTTTACAATTTGGATAATTATCAGTGGCAAGATAATAAATGGCAAAAAGAAAAAAATTCACGTTCTCCATATAGGTCTCCAATGTCCATATATGAGGTGCATTTGGGTTCGTGGATGCGCAAAGAGGATGGCAGTTTTTTAAATTACAGAGAATTGGCTAATTCGTTACCTCAATATATGGAAAGTATGAACTATACTCATGTAGAATTTATGCCAGTTATGGAACATCCTTTTGATGGTTCCTGGGGATATCAAATTACGGGCTATTATGCTGCAACGAGCCGTTATGGTACACCCCGGGATTTTATGTATTTAGTAGATAAACTTCATCAACACGGTATTGGTGTAATCCTAGATTGGGTACCAGGCCACTTTGCTAGAGATGGTCATGGATTAATAGAGTTTGATGGAACTCCTACTTTTGAGGCAGAAGACTATAAACGAAGTGAAAATTTTACTTGGGGTACTAGAAATTTTGATTACGGGCGTCCTGAAGTACAGAGTTTTTTAATTTCCAATGCTCTTTTTTGGATGAAAAAGTTTCATGTAGATGGTTTAAGAGTTGATGCTGTTGCCAGTATTCTTTATTTAGACTATGGTTTAGATGAAAGTCTTGCACAAAGGAATCAATATGGCGGAAGGGAAAATCTGGAAGGCATCGCCTTTATTAAAAAATTGAATAGAGCAGTATTTGAACATATCCCAAATGCATTAATGATGGCGGAAGAGTCAACTTCATGGCCACTTGTCAGTAAACCTATAGATGATGGAGGCCTGGGATTCAATTTTAAATGGAATATGGGCTGGATGAATGATATGTTGGAATATATGGAACTAGATCCATTTTATCGCAAATGGAATCATAATTTAGTCACTTTTTCATTTATGTACGCTTTCTCTGAAAATTTTATTTTGCCTATTTCTCATGATGAAGTTGTACATGAAAAAAAATCATTACTAAGTAAAATGCCCGGAGATTATTGGCAAAAGTTTGCTAATTTACGTGCTTTCATGAGTTATAAAACAGCTCACCCGGGGAAAAAATTATCTTTTATGGGAAATGAGTTGGGTCAATTCATTGAATGGAGATATTACGAGAGTTTGGAATGGCATCTATTGGAGTACCAAATGCACCAACAATTGCAAGATTTTATCTGTGAATTAAATGAACTATACTGTAATGATCCGGCTTTTTACGAATTGGATTTTGAAGAATCGGGTTTTCAATGGATCGATCCTGACAACAGTGATCAGAGTATTATTGCTTTTGTTCGAAAATCATCTAATCCCAATCATTTTAATATAATTGTCTGTAACTTCACTCCCAATGTTTATCATGATTATCGAGTAGGTATACCAGGTTATGAGAACTTATGCTACAGTAAAGAAAACCGTAAACAAGAAAGTGATAAGCAATTAGATCATGGTCCTAAGTTTATGGAAATATTCAATAGTGATTGGCAAAAATTTGGAGGATCTGGTCAAACAAATGACAAGAAGTTGACTGTGGAAAAACAAACTTGGCACAATGAGCAGTATTCTTTAACTATTACAGTTCCACCTTTGGCTACGGTTTTTTTGAGCCCTGATGTTTTTGAATAATATAACCCCTAAAAGAAAGGAGCGTTAGTATGATTAATAATGGTAAATACCACAAAAATCATTGTATTGCTATGCTTTTAGCAGGGGGACAAGGCAGTAGATTGGGTGTATTGACTAAAAACTTGGCGAAACCCGCAGTTCCTTTTGGAGGAAAATATAGAATTATTGATTTTACACTGAGTAACTGTTCTAATTCCAATATTGAAACAGTCGGTGTGCTGACTCAATACAATCCAATGATATTAAATTCCACCCTGGGCATAGGTAGTCCATGGGACTTGGATAGAAAAAAAGGAGGGGTCAGTGTACTCCCACCATATGTTCGTCAAGACGGTGGACACTGGTATACAGGAACAGCCAATGCAGTTTATCAAAATTTGGATTTTATTGATTTGCATGACCCGGATCATGTAATAGTGCTTTCTGGTGATCATATATACAAAATGGACTATTCGAAAATGTTAGATTATCATAAAGAACAAGAAGCTGATGCCACTATTGCTGTTTTGGAGGTACCATGGGAAGAGGCGAATAGATTTGGAATTATGTATGTGAGAGAGAGTGGCAGAATATATGAATTTGAAGAAAAACCGGAAAAACCGAAAAATAATATGGCATCTATGGGTATTTATATTTTCAATAAAGAAGTGTTGAAAAAATACTTAGAACAAGATGCTCTAAACCCTAACTCTAATAATGACTTCGGAAAAGATATTATTCCAGCTATGCTGCAAGATAGCGCTAATTTATACGCTTATACATTTGACGATTATTGGAAAGATGTGGGTACGATCCAAAGTTTATGGGAAGCCAATATGGATTTGTTGGATGAACATTCTCAACTAAATTTGCACGATGAAGATTGGAGGATATATTCACTCAATCCGGATTTACCACCTCACTATATTGCTGAAGGAGCAAAAGTTGAGAGATCTCTTATTAATGAAGGGGCTTATATTGAAGGAGAAGTTATAAACTCGATTGTCTTTCCCGGTGTAGTTATTGAAAAGGGAAGTTCGGTTAAAGATTCTATTATAATGACTTACGCAAAAATAGGACAAAACAGCTACGTAGATGAGGCTATAATCGATGAGTACACAAAGATAGGGGATAACTGCAGTATCGGGTATGAAAAATATGAAAATGAAAAGTCTGGTACAAGTCCCCAAATTACAGTCATTGGAGAAGATCTCAATATTGGTTCCGATTACCTTATAGAGAAAGGTGAAATCATAGACTCTGATCTGAGCTAATTGACTTGAAGAGAAAGGGGAGGAGAACGGTGAAAGATGTATTGGGACTTATCAATTTATGGGAAGAAGATCGATATTTAGAACAGTTGACCTATGATAGGGCTGTGGCAGCTCTTCATTTTGGTGGCAGGTATCGGTTAATTGATTTTATTCTTTCCGGTATGGTGAACTCGGGTATTAAAAATGTGGCTGTTTTTCCAAAAGACAGATCACGGTCATTGATGGACCACTTACGTTCAGGGAAAGAATGGGACTTAGATAGAAAGCGAGATGGACTGTCTATCTTACCCTCTAATAATGTAGACCTCCCTACAGGATCGTACCGCGGTGATTTGGAAATGTTTCACACTCATAGGGATTTTTTTCATAATAGTCGGCAAAGTGAAGTGGTCATTGCGGGATCTAATATGGTTTGCAATATAGATTTCGAAGATGTGGTACAACAACATAGAAATTCTGGCGCTGATATTACTGTAGTGTATGCGAATACAGATGGTAAAGTTGAAACAATCCCACCTTCCAATGGAGTATGGTTAGAAACCGACAGTAGAAATCGAGTGGTTTCCATGGAGATAGGTTCTGAACCACGGCATTGCAGTAAAATGAGTATGAATATGTTTGTTATGTCGAAAGCATTATTATTGAAAATAATGGATGAATGTTTATCCAGGGGAGAGTACGATTTACTGAGATCTGGTATAATAAGAGAACTTCATAAGCTAACAGTACTGGGATACTGTTTTGATGGATTTGTAGAACCAGTGACTACAATATCAGGGTATTATAGAGCTAATATGGAGTTACTCCATCCCCACATTTGGCGAGAACTATTTTTTGATAAAGGTCAGATTTATACGAAGGTAAAAGATGAAGCTCCAACTAAATACTGCCAAAATAGTCGAGTGGTAAACTCTCAAATTGCTAGTGGCTCTCTTATTAAAGGTCGGGTGGAAAATTCGATAATATTTAGAAAAGTGACTGTTGAACAAGATGCGATGATAAAAAATAGTATTATATTACCTCGTAGTATTGTCAAGGAAAATGCTCATTTGGAAAATACTATTCTAAATAAAGAAGTGCAAGTTGGTAGATTCAAGTCTCTTAAAGGTGAAGCTTCTTATCCATTCGTAATAGGTAGAAAATCGGTAATTTAACAGTAAGGTGGTGTTAAAATGGAAGTGTTATTTGCAGCTTCTGAAAGTGTACCGTTTGCAAAATCGGGTGGCCTTGCTGATGTAGTGGGTTCTTTGCCCAATACATTACAAGAACAAGGTGTGCATGTCAGTGTGATTCTTCCCAAATATCAAGATATTTCCTCTGATTTTAAAGGACAAATGCACAGTTTAGGTAGTTATTCTGTTTCTGTTGGGTGGCGTGACCAAAATTGTGAGCTGTATTATTTAAACTATCAGGAAACGGATTTTTATTTTGTGGAAAATGACTATTACTTTGACCGGCCAGGTTTATACGGTTATGATGATGAGGCCGAAAGGTTTGCATTTTTTTCTCAAGCAGTAGTTGACTGCTTGCTCCAGGGTTTTTTATCGCCTCAAGTAGTACACTGTCATGACTGGCATACAGGTATGATTCCTGTATTATTAGATGATCTGTCAAGTCGCGGAAGCCTACAAAAACGGCTGGCAACTGTATTTACAATTCACAATCTAAAGTATCAAGGGGTTTTCCCTCAAAACATCTTGGACGAGCTGTTCAATTTGGATAGGAGCTATTTTACCATTGATAAACTTGAATATTTTGGTAATGTGAATTTTATGAAAGGTGGTATAGCATTTTCTGAAATTGTGACAACAGTTAGCCCAACTTACGCTCAAGAAATACAAACTCCTCACTTTGGTGAAGATTTAGACGGGTTTTTACGGGCCAATGCGCACAAATTAACCGGTATAATAAATGGTATAGATTACGAATACTACAATCCCGCTGATGATCCACACATTGAAGAAAACTTTGATGTTAATGATTTAACACCAAAGCTGTACAATAAACGTTATTTACAGCGTATAATGGATCTACCTGTAGATGATGATCTTCCAATCTTATGTATTGTAACAAGGCTTACTTCTCAAAAAGGAATAGAACTAATATCTAGAGTTATACACGAATTACTTAGCTGTGAAGTACAGGTAGTAGTATTAGGTACTGGGGAACATCATTATGAAGAACAGTTTCGCCATATTGAGAGTCAGTATCGTCACAAATTACGGGCAAATATTAAATATGATGAACAATTGGCCAAACAGATTTTTGCCGGGGCTGACTTTTCATTGATACCATCTAATTTTGAACCATGTGGACTAACTCAGATGATTTCTATGCGTTATGGCACTATCCCCATAGTTAGAGAAATCGGAGGCCTCAAAGATACCGTTACACCTTATAATCAATATACCGGACAAGGTGATGGTTTTAGCTTTACAAACTATAATGCCCATGAAATGCTGCATGTATTTGAGACTGCTTTACAGTATTATCATAAAACCAGTTTAATACAAAAGATGCGAATAACTGCCATGAGTCAAGATTTCAGTTGGAACAGCTCGGCTAGTAAATACCGAGAACTGTACGGACAGGTAATTGAAACGGAGGCTAATTAATGACTAATTTTTTTGATAAAGAAACTTTTAAATCTAAATTTACCGAAAAACTAATGTCTTTAAAAGGTAAACATCTGGAAGAAGCCAATAATTCTGATAAGTATTCTGCTTTAGCTGGAGTTGTAAAAGATTATATTGCTCAAAAATGGGTGGCTACTAATAGACAGTATTACAGCAAAAATGTTAAACAGGCCTATTATTTTTCCATGGAATTTTTAACGGGGAGATTATTATCAAATAATTTACAAAATCTGAATAGTGAACAAGTTGTAGAACAAGGCCTGTCTGAATTGGGAATAGACCTACAAGAATTAGAAGAATCAGAGCCGGATATTGGTGTGGGTAATGGTGGACTGGGACGTTTAGCAGCATGTTTTCTAGATTCTCTGGCATCTATGGATCTACCGGGACACGGATGCGGTATTCGTTATAAATATGGTCATTTTAGACAGAAAATAGTAGACGGATATCAGGTGGAACTGCCGGATCCGTGGTTAAAAGAGGGGAATACCTGGGAAATTAGAAAACCAGATAAAGCCGTTTATGTAAAATTCGGTGGTGAAGTGGAACTAAGTCAGGATGACATGGGTAATCCTAAATTTGTTCATAAAAATTTCAATACTGTCAAAGCAGTTCCTTATGATATTCCTGTGGTGGGCTATCAGAATGATACAGTTAATACTCTGCGTTTATGGAACGCTGAAACTACCGCTAAAGAATTTGATTTTGCTTCATTTAACCATGGTGAGTATTTGAAAGCTGTGGAAGAAAAATATAATGCTGAATCCATCAGTCAAGTTTTATATCCTGATGATACTCATCAGCAAGGGCAGATGTTGAGGTTAAAGCAAGAATATTTTCTAGTGTCGGCCGGTCTGCAAAGCATTATCAGAAGCTACAAAAAGAATCATACCACCATGGAAGAATTTGAAGAGCAGGTGGCACTTCATATAAATGATACTCATCCTGTGCTCTTGATACCTGAATTAATGAGAATATTGTTGGATGAGGAAGGCTACGATTGGGAGAGAGCATGGCAAATAACCTCTAAAGCTTGTTCATTCACAAATCATACCATTATGGCTGAGGCCTTAGAAAAATGGCCTGTAGAAATATTTAAACCGTTACTTCCCAGGATCTATATGATTATTCATGAGATTAATGAAAGGTTTTGCAGAGAAGTGTGGAATCGGTACCCAGGTGATTGGGATAAAATACACAGGATGGCCATAATTGCCGATGATTATATTAAAATGGCTCACTTGGCCATAGTGGTAAGTTACAGTGTCAATGGTGTGGCAAAACTGCACACAGAAATACTGAAAAAAGAAGAAATGACTGAATTCAGTCATTTCTTTCCCCGTAAATTTAATAATAAAACCAATGGTATCACTCACAGACGTTGGTTATTAAACTGTAACAGAGAATTATCTCGCTTAATAAGTGAAACGATTGGCATTAGTTGGATAAAACACCCAGAAGATATGGTGGGACTTAGAAAATATAGCAATGATACAGGCTTTCAGGATAAAATTGAGCAAGTGAAAAGACACAATAAAGAAGAATTTGCCAACCATGTCAAATATCAATACGGAATTACTTTGGATCCAAATAGTATTTTTGATGTCCATATTAAACGTCTACACGGATATAAAAGACAATTAATGAATGCTTTACACATACTCCATCTGTATAATCAATTAATAGACAAGCCTCAACTGGATATACATCCACGAACTTTTATTTTTGGGGCTAAAGCAGCACCGGGATATTATGAAGCCAAACTAATAATCAAATTTATTAATAGTATTGCCCAATTAATAAATAATGACAGTAAAGTTAATGACAAGCTGAAAGTAGTATTCCTAGAAAACTACCAAGTGTCTTTGGCAGAAAAAATAATTCCAGCGGCCGATGTCAGTGAACAGATTTCCACTGCCAGTAAAGAGGCATCAGGGACAGGTAATATGAAGCTTATGATGAATGGGGCACTGACTATAGGCACCTTAGATGGT
>CAZKUS010000083.1:0-7914 GCA_964556025.1 uncultured Clostridia bacterium
AAAATCTCTGGGTAAATTTTGTAATTCTGTCATGAATATTTGCCAATCATATATTATCTGTGTTTCTGGCAGTGAATTTATAAAGTGTTTACCATACGGTTTCTGTAAAACTCTCGGGTCTAAGAGCACAAATATCCCACAATCATTTTGATGACGAATCAATCTACCAAAGCCCTGCTTTACAGCCAAAACAGCTTCAGGTAAAAGTAAATTCATGAAACTATTGTACCCCTTTTGCTTTAACTTCTCGACCCGGGCTTTTATTAACGGATTCGTCGGGACCGCGAAAGGCAGTTTATCCATGACAACAACCTGAAGAGATTCCCCGGGTATATCTACCCCCTCTCTAAAGCTGTTAGTAGCCAAAAGAACAGAACTGGGATCTTGGCGAAAATTATCCAATATATCTCTTTTAGGATGTATGTTTTGACAATACAGAGGATAGTCTAATGATTCACTCAGTTTATGATATACTTGATTCATCACATAATAACTTGTAAATAGCACCATTGTCCTTCCCTTAGCTTCCACAACAATATTTTCAAGTGTATTAACAAGTTCAGAAATATAATGGTCTGATCCAGGTTCTGGAAATTGTTCTGGTATGAATAGTTTAACTTGTTGCTTATAATTAAAAGGTGAAAGTATATTTGATGTCCAAGTTTCTTTTGTAAGTCCTATCCTTTGTAGGAAATAAGTAAAATTACCATTTATTGACAAAGTTGCCGAAGTCATTACAATCTTATCTAAGTCTGCAAAAAAGTACTCTTGTAATAACCCAGTTACAGATACAGGATTTGTAGCTAAAGCGACATCGCTAGACTGTATATTTACCCATGAAACATAATCTTGCTCTTCCAAATCTAAAATCAAATCTAAATCCATTTTGGCCTTGGATAGTCGAGAAGCTAACATTCTAGGATGTTCAGGTTTATCCATTTCCTCTAAAGCCCGTTCTTCCATATGACTAGTTAATCTCTGTAAATCACGGTTAAATTCCTGAAGTGACACAAATGAATCCAGTTCTCGTAACAAAAAATCATAATTTTGAAAGTCCATAAGCTTATTAAACACTTTAACCGCACTAGATTCAGCCTGTCTTGCCAAGCGCTCTTCCCCAGGCACTTTTGATTTCAAATATCCAAATACTTCTCGCAATAATTTTATAATTTGAGAATAGCTCAATTCCCTTCCTAGAGCTTTAGTGGCAGTTTCTGGTATATGATGGGCTTCATCAAATACTACCGCTTGATAACTAGGATAAACTGACATAGAGCCTTGACTATCTATGCGCAAATTCAAATCGCTGAAAAACAAATGATGATTTGTAATCAAGATTTCAGCTTGTTCTGCTCTTCTTTTTAAATTAACTACAAAACACTGATCGTAAAATGAACACTTCATTCCTAAACAGCTGTCACTTGTGGCTGACACTTTTTCCCAGACAGAATAATCAGGTTGAAATTCGTTGCGATCTCCTGTTTCAGTTTTTTGTACCCAGTCCACTAATCTACGTTCTTCTGGTGAACTGGCCAAACTTGCTTGTCCAAAATTTTGAGTATATTTCTCAATGCACAGATAATTACCCCTGCCTTTAATAACCTCTACTTGCAAACTGCGTTTTAACAGTTGTTCCACTAAAGGAATATCTTTTTGGATCAGTTGTTCCTGCAGAGCAATGGTAGCTGTAGATAATACGATTCTACATTCTTCCCTGTCAGCTAATATGGCAGCCGGAATCAAATATGCCAAAGATTTCCCCGTACCAGTTCCTGCTTCTACAACTAATTGTTTACCATATTCTAGTGATTCAATTACCTGTTGACTCATTTTTATCTGTCCGGGGCGCACCTCAAATCCATCCAAATGTAATTCTAATTCTTCCCACAATCTATTTACCTCGTCTTGATTAGACATAGATATACCTCCACTTAATTTATCGCCATTAAGCTCACATCAATTCTTCAATAATTTCTAACAACTCATTTTTACCCTCTCCAGTAATACTTGAAAAAGGAATTAATTCATCATCTTCATTCAAGCCTAGATCTTGACGCATTTCTGTAAGGCGTTGTCTTCGCTTGTTACCTTTTAGCTTGTCTACTTTGGTAGCTGTCAGTAGAATCGGTTTTTCAAAACTCAACAAATAATCTAACATATCTAAATCAGCTTCTTTGGGACCATGTCGAGAATCTATAATTAAAATAATCATTTGCAATATTGATCGATTGGATAGATAAGCGCTCACTAAATCTTCCCAATCTTTACGCATAGATTTCGATACTTTGGCAAAACCGTATCCAGGTAAATCGGCAAAATAAATACTGTGATTGACTTCAAAAAAATTTATAGTACGTGTTTTCCCAGGTTTTTTACTAGTATATGCCAAATTTTTTCTATCTAATAATGTATTAATCAGTGATGATTTACCCACATTCGAGCTACCAATAAAAGCTATTTCTGGATAAAGTTCATCTGGAATTTGGCTGGGCAAATAGGCACTGGTTATGTAATCCGAACTAGTAATTTTCATTATAACACCTCCCCAATTAATACTATCATATAATTATAAAATCACAATTAATTTTAACATAAAAAAAGTCCCACCTGCCAATTTACAGGCTAGATGGGCTCAAATTGCCACCTCTAAAATAACATCTTGAAGATCATTTACAGGAATTACTTTTAAATCATAGTCTTCACCAAAAGTCTCTTGGTAATTATCTTCTGGTATTAACACTTTACTAGCTCCCGCTTCCTTAGCAGCATCAATTTTAGTAGCCACACCACCTACCGGTTTCACTTCTCCTCTGATCGATACTTCACCAGTCATAACAACTTTATGATCAATAGGTTTATCAGATATAGAAGAATAAATCGCTGTAGCAATTGCTACCCCCGCAGATGGACCATCTATGGGAATCGAACCAGGAAAATTAATATGAATGTCAAATTTATTTGGGTTCACATCTAAATAATGCTTTAAAACAGTTAAAACATTATCAACCGAACCTTTTGCCATACTTTTTCTTTTAACCACTCGACCTTGACTACCTAACTCTTCTTCTTCAACTAATCCGGTAACATTTAATTCTCCTTTGTCATGATTACTAGGAACTGAGGAAACCTCTATTTCAAGTAAAGTTCCACGACTAGGTCCTATTACTGCCAAAGCATTTGCTAAACCTACTTTTGATTCTTGCGGAATAAATTTATCAGGTCTTGGAGAAATTTGGCTAGTATTAATAACCCATTCTAAATCCTTGCGAGTTAGATTTTCACGATTCTCGGTCAAAGCCAACCCTGCTGCTATCTGTACTAAATTTACTGCTTCCCGTCCATTTTCAGAATATTTTTTGATTATTTCCAAAGCTCCCTGATCAGTCTGAAAATCCAAACGATTAACTGCATTTTTGGCAATTTCCACTATTTCTTCGGATTTAAGTCCTTTGAAAAAAATCTCCACACAACGACTTCTCAAAGCTTGAGGAATACTTTCAGGGTCTTTAGTGGTAGCACCAATCAACCTAAAATCAGCTGGTAATCCTCTTTGGAATATTTCATGTATGTATTGTGGACAATTGGTATCTTCAGAGCTATAGTAAGAACTCTCCAAAAAAACTTTTCGATCTTCCAATACTTTTAATAATTTATTCATTTGAATATGATGTAACTCTCCTATTTCATCTAAAAATAGCACACCACCATGGGCCTTACTGACTGCCCCTGGCTTTGGTTGTGGAATACCCTGGATTCCCATTGCACCAGCCCCTTGATAGATCGGATCGTGGACCGTACCTATCAGGGGATCAGCTATACCGCGTTCATCAAATCTAGCCGTGGTAGAGTCAATCTCAATGAACTCTGAATTAGTATCAAATGGTGAAACAGGATTTTCTTTTGCTTCTTCCAGTACTACCCTTGCAGCAGCTGTTTTACCTATACCGGGAGGTCCATAGACAATTACGTGTTGAGGATTAGGACCACATAAAGCTGCACGTAATGCAGTCAGAGCTTCGTTTTGACCAGCAATTTCATGAAAACTTTTTGGGCGAGTTTTTTCAGATAATGGCTCTGATAAAGATATCTGACGCATTCGTTGCAGTTTAGCCATCTGTTTTTCAGATTCTCTTTCAACTGTGGCTTTACTAGATTGCTGACTTTTTAATTGATTCCAAAAATATAGACCGATTACAATAGCAAAGAAAAACTGCACAATTGCAAAAAGGCCAGTCAAACCTTCCATAATACCCCCCCACTTTCTCAACATTTTACAGTCTAACTTTATTATGCCGGGGGGATTCCCAATTTATTCGTTATTAACTACTTTTAAAGTAATACATCCGTTTAATTCTAAGGCTCAGTTAAAATTGAATTTGATAGAAGTAAATACTTCAATTGAAAGTATTATGCCGTTTTTATAATACATCTTAACGAGCAAATAGGAGAATTAAAGCCAAATAACAGGAGGTTATTTGCTGATCATGCTCATGGATGATCATTTAAAAAAACCTGCCTTCAAGCCTCTTGGGCTTCAGGCAGGTTTTTTTAACGAAATTACTTGCCTCGAGTCAAGTAAAGATTTCACTAACATTAATTTAGTTAAGCAGATTCATGTTGTTCACCGTCTTGATTCTCTCGAGTTAAACTTGGGCGATCACCATTTTCAATTACTTCTTTGGTGATAATACACTTTTTGACATCATCTTCTGAAGGGATTTCATACATTATATCATTCAAATGTTCTTCAATAATAGCACGAAGTCCCCTCGCACCTGTATTTCTCTGTATTGCTTCCCTCGCTATAGCTCTAAGTGCATCATCCTGCATCTCCAGTTCTATACCATCTATTTCAAATAACTTTTGATACTGCTTTACTAAAGCATTTTTAGGTTCTTCCAATATGCGCACAAGGGAATCTTCATCCAGAGAGTCTAAAGAAGCAAGCACAGGAATTCTACCAACAAATTCTGGAATTAAACCGAATTTCAGCAAGTCTTGTGGAAGAACTTTAGATAAGATTTCCCCAATATCATCTTCTTTTGTATTTCTAATATCGGCACCAAAGCCTAGTCCTTTTTTACCGATTCTGTTTTGAATAATCTTATCTATACCGTCAAAAGCCCCCCCACAAATAAACAAGATATTTGTAGTATCTATCTGGATAAACTCTTGATGGGGATGTTTTCTTCCACCTTGTGGAGGTACACTAGCTTTAGTTCCTTCAATAATTCTCAGTAAAGCTTGCTGTACTCCTTCACCTGATACATCTCTGGTAATAGATGGGTTATCAGTTTTCCTGGCAACTTTATCAATTTCATCAATATAGACTATCCCTTTTTCTGCTTTTTCCACATCGTAATCAGCAGACTGAATCAGTTTTAATAGGATATTTTCTACATCTTCACCTACATAACCAGCTTCTGTTAGTGAGGTGGCATCTGCCATGGCAAATGGTACATTGAGTATCTTGGCTAGTGTCTGAGCCAATAATGTTTTACCCACACCAGTTGGTCCCAAAAGCAAAATATTACTCTTTTGTATTTCTACATCATCTTTTTTCTTGTTATCAGTATTAACTCTTTTGTAATGATTATAAACAGCTACAGACAATGCTTTTTTAGCATTTTCTTGTCCTATTATATAGTCATTTAGTATCTCGTAAATATCTTGTGGTTTGGGAATTTCTGAGAAACTTAGGTCCTCTTCTTCACTTAATTCTTCCTCTACAATCTCATTACATAGTTCTATACACTCATCACAAATATACACACCTGGACCTGCCACAAGTTTTTTTACTTGTTCCTGTGTTTTACCACAAAAAGAACATTTCAAACGGCCCTTTTCATCATTTAGTTTAAACAATCAAAATCACCTCTCTAGTAAACCTTCTTTTAATTCAAAATCAGTAAAACGATGTTAATTATTCGGAGGTCTTTCTAATCTATCATCAATTACTCCGTAATTTTGTGCTTCTTCACTTGACATAAAGAAATCTCTATCTGTATCTTTACTTATCTGCTCCACCGGTTGTTTAGTGTGGTGTGCCAGAATTTGATTCAAGCGTTCTTTTGTATTCATTATTTCTCTAGCATGTATTTCTACATCTGCAGCCTGCCCTTGAGCTCCTCCCATTGGTTGATGCAGCATTATTCTAGAATTGGGCAAAGCAAATCTTTTACCTTCATTTCCAGCTGCCAATAATACAGCTCCCATACTAGCTGCCATACCTACACATATTGTAGATACATCAGAACGTATATACTGCATAGTGTCATATATAGCTAGCCCTGCATGAACGTGACCACCAGGACTGTTAATGTACAAATGAATATCTTTTTCTGGATCTTCAGATTCTAAAAATAACATTTGAGCAATAACAGAATTAGCTATATTATCATCAATACCTGTTCCGATAAAAATTATCCTATCTTTTAATAACCGAGAATATATATCGTAAGATCTTTCGCCCCTGTTAGTTTGTTCAATAACCATAGGAATTAAATTCATACTAAAACCTCCTTCTAACATTATAATATCATACTTATTCAATTTAGTCTTCCTTTTCCTCTTCAGAACCTTGCGTTCCTTTTTCTACAACAGTTATATTAGCATTCTCTTTCAACATGTCAACAGTTTTTTTAATAGCAACTTCACCCTCTAGCTGTGACATACGGCCTTGCTGCTCTAAAAATTCTTTGATTTTTTCAGGTTCTTGCTGCGATTGTTCGGATATTTTATTTATCTCTTCATCTAATTCTTCTTCTGAAGGCGTAATTTCTTCTTTGTCTTTAATAGCTTCCAAAACTAAATTTCTTTTCACTCTATTTTCCGCTGATCCCTTAAATTGTTCTTTCATACTATCTTCATCACTACCGGTTAGTTTGTAATAAGTATCAAGGTTTAATCCTTGGTAAGATAAGTTTTGTTCAAACTCCCTTAACATAGAATCGAGTTCTTGATTTATCATAGGTTCTGGAATTTCTACTTCAGCATTTTCCATAGCTTGATTAACTACTTGTTCTTCTACCTGTTGTTCTGTTGATTGTTCAGCGTCTTTTTCCAATTTACTTCGAATATCTTGCTTCAATTCTTCCAATGTATCAAATTCGCTAACATCTTTTGCAAATTCATCATCTAGAGGTAGCAAATTTTTCTTTTTAAGCTCATTGACTTTGACATCAAAAGTAGCTTCTTTACCCTTCAATTCTTCATTGTGATAATCTTCCGGGAAAGTTACTTTTACTTGCTTCTCTTCCCCAGGAGTACTTCCCAATAATTGTTCTTCAAATCCAGGAATGAACTGATTAGAACCCATTTCTAAGTTATGATTTTCTGCACTTCCACCTTCTATAGGTTCACCATCGACATAACCTTCAAAGTCAATGACTAATCTGTCACCTTCTTCTGCTTGACCATCTTCGGATTCTTGGTATTCAGCATGTTTTTCCTGTAGCTGCTTTAGTTCATTTTCTACATCCTGTTCAGTTATTTCAGTTTGTTCTTTTTCAACCTGTAATCCTTTATACTCGCCTAATTCAACTTCTGGCTTAACTTCTACGGTAGCATTAAATATTAAGGGCTGCCCCTTTTCCATTTGATCTATGTCTATTTCCGGTTGATCTACAGGTTCAATTTCATTTTCCTCTAAAGCTTCTTGATAAGCTTGAGGCACTATTATTTCAAGCGCGTCTTCATACAAAACCTCAGGACCAAACTTAGTCTCTAAAATTTTGCGGGGGACTTTTCCTTTTCTGAAACCAGGTATTTCTACATCTTTTACCACTTTTTTATAAGCTTGTTCTAAGGCATCTTCCACCTTATTGTCATCAACTTCAATGGACAACTTGACTTTATTTTTGTCTATCTTTTCCCACGTACTGTTCATATATACTTCCTCCTTCACAAATATTA
>CAZKUS010000084.1:0-7909 GCA_964556025.1 uncultured Clostridia bacterium
ACTCTAAATGCTTATTTGATACATCTAAAACTCTCAAATAGTCAAATATTAAAAAACTGGCCTAACAGGCCAGTAAATATACAAGTTTATTTTAACATAAGCACAGTTAAAGTTGAATGATAATAGCAGAATATAACAGCATCTAAACTTTAGTAATCAAATTAACTTTTAATGGATAAAAAGGAAAACTGTGAAAGTCATGGGCCTGTAAATATCGCTTAGTTGTTTTGATACTTTTATGACCTAATTTCAATTGTACTTTACGCAGATCTTTACATGACTGATAGTAGTTAACAGCAAAAGTGTTCCGTAGAACCGAAGGTTTTACAGAACGTCTGATCATACTTTCTTTCCCATATTTGTGTAATAATCTATTAATATAAGATGCTGATAATTCAGAACCACTCAAACTAGTAAAAACGTGTGAGTTGCTGTCATTTGATGAATTACATAGTGACCCAAAACGACAAGTCCACCATTCCTGCAGTAATTCTTTATCTGTTTGATGTAAATGCAGTAATCTGCTATTACCACCTCTACTGTTGTTCACAATTAAATGGTCATATTCAAAGTCTATATCACTCCATCGTAATTGCATGGTTTCCCAAATCCTCAAACCATATGTAAGCATAGATCTAATTAGCAGGAAATCGCGAATTCCGTGCGGTTCACTAGTATCAGGCTGCAAAATTAACCAGTAACATTCATAATCTGAAAGAGGTTTGCCCACATGAACAAACAAAGTAATTCCCCCTGTATGGAAACAATATACACTTGAAGAACCATAAAATGCATCCTTTAATATATATCTATTTGCTATCTGTTAAAAAAATCCTTCTAAACTGTGTATTTTTTTGCGGAATTTAATCGATGATATTACAAAAAATTTGTCAAATTAACTTCCATACAGTAGGAATTATTATTTATTGTCTACGTTCTTATTATTACGCTCTTCTTCTATTAATTTACTATACTTAACCAAAAGCTTATCTAATTGTTGGCTGATTTCTATAACTTCAGGATCTTGAAAATTAAAATCTTGTTTTTGATAACTCACCTCTTCTAGTCTGTTTCTTAGTTCTTCTATTTTAGGTAACAAATTATCATTACTCACGTAGTATTCCTCCTAAAATCAATATAAATTAACAGAGATTTCGTTACTTCAAACCCATTGGTAGTATCTTAAATTTCTTAATATTCTAACTGATAATGTTTATTACTTTTAAATATTATAGCACATTTAACAAATTTTAGTAAAGTAAATGGCTTAAGTCTTATTGTTTTTTTAAGAAATAAGCAAATTTTCTCATTAAGAATTAGCAACTATGTAAAACCAAAATACTATATTGTTGTCTAAATAATTAAAACTTTGTCGTCTCTATGTCGGATCTTGACTCTTCCCGTCAAATAGGGACTTCTGTGGTCAATGGAAATGTACAGAAATTATATTATTCAGAAATAATCATGTCAATATCTATCTATTTATTAATTCCTTTATCTCGTGCAAAAATAGCTGCCTGAGTTCTATCTTTTAATTCTAGTTTATCAAGGATGTTGCTGACATGTGTTTTGACAGTTTTAATACCAATATGAAGTTCTTCTGCTATATCATTATTGCTGTATCCATGACTTAGTAAGGCCAACACTTCAAGTTCCCTGTTCGTTAATATATTTATTGACTCTTGTTCTTGTTGTTTATTGAGCATCAATTCTGTTATTTTACCAGTGTAAACAGCTTCACCTCTATATGCCTTTCTAATACACTGAGCAATTTCTTCAGGAGGAGCCGTTTTTAAAATATAACTCATAGCCCCAGCTTTAAGTGCGGGAAACACTTTATCATCATCAAGGTAACTAGTCAAAACTACAATTCTACAGTTCTCGTTCTGCAGTTTTTCAGTAGCTGTGATTCCATCTGATTTTTCCATAACCAGATCCATTAAAACCACGTCAGGTTGTAGTTGTTGAACTAAGTCTACGGCGTCATGTCCATTACTGGTTTCACCGGAAACTTCTATGTCAGGTAATGTTTCTAAATAATTCCGAAGACCTAACCGTACCATATGATGATCGTCTACAATTATCACCGAAATTTTATCCTCCAAATTTTAACCTCCCTATCAAGCAGTAAAATTATATAAGGGTATTTTTAATTCAATTCTAGTCCCCGCTCCCGGATAAGTTAATATTTCAATATGTCCTCCCAATTCGTTCATACGTTCTGTCATAGTTTTTAAGCCATACGAAGAACTTTTTTGCTTCTTAACCTGTGCTAAATCAAATCCTTTCCCATCATCTTCAAGGTTTAGTAGAACTCTATTGCCTTTCCTTTTCCCTGTAACCGAAAAATTTTCAGCTTGAGAATGGCGAAGCATATTAGAAATCACTTCTTGGATCACTCTAAATATTTGATCTTCTACACCAGAAGCTAATTGTGGTAATTCTGCAATTTCCCAGGAAAAATTAATCTGATTGTGTTTTGTATCAAGTTCAGATAACAATTGTTCTATCCCTTGTCTCAATGTCTTACCATCTAGAGACACAGGGCGCAAATGCATGATTAAAGCTCTCAGTTCTTGCTGAGAATTATGTATCATATTAGAGGAATCTTTTAATATCTGTTTCGCTTTTTCAGAATCTGAATCAATCAATTCATGCACTGCTGTTAAAGACATAGAGGCAGCAAAGAGTTCTTGGCTTACCGCATCATGAAGTTCTCTAGCCAGTCTACGTCTTTCTTCGGCACTGGCCGCCTCTTCAGCCTGATTAATCAATTGACTATTTTCATTAATTATCATCTGTCTAGAAAGTATTTGCTGTTTATAGTTTTCACTCATATTTTGCAATTCTTTTCCCAGTTCTCCCAACTCATCGCTGCGATCTAACTCCATCTTTTTGTCCAAATTACCTCTTTGCAACCCCAACATATATCTAGTTAGATAGTTAATATCCTGCTTCAAATCAATAACGAAATTATAATGACAAATCCACCAAACCAAAAATATCAATGTTATCAGCGCCAATGTAATGATCAGTATTACCCCGGGAGAGATCGATTCAGGCCAAAATAAAAAAATAGCTATACCAATAATAACTCCAGTTAAAGCACTTCCCCGCAACTGTCTCCAAGCTTGTTCCCATAAAATCCCCCTAGGTTTCCAAGAATCCGGAATGTATTTCTCAATCCACGGCATGGATTCCCACCTCGCCTATGGACAGTTGAACCACTATACGCAATTTTTTATCGGCTTCTTGATAATCGGGACTGGTATAAGTGACAGATTTAGCAGAGCCAGAATACTTTTCATCAAAAACTGTAACATCTCCTATGCGAGTAGAGCATTCAATATGAACGGGCATGTCTGATGGAATTAGCATCTCAATTGATCCTACCCAACCAGTTAGTTCAAATACATTTTCACCTGGTTCTAAAATAGCTTTAGTAAAATCAACATCGGTATCCCCTACTCCAATTTGCATTCGTTTTTCACCGATTTTCCAGGGTTGTTTACCAATGTTTATATCTCCCACCATACGGTCATCAATAAATTCAGAATTGAATTCATGATAATCCCAATCACCAGAAATTTTATCTTTGTGAACATAAATTCTTTTCCAACTGTGGCGGTCAAATAATAATTTGAACCCGATATAAATTAACACAACGGGCCAGGTCCAACTCCATAGTTCAGATCTGGGAAAGTAAAAAGCCTCAGTAGTTGTGGACAAAAAACTCATTCCAACACCTATCACAATTAGCCCGAACAGTAGTTTACCTAATGCTATCTTCCCTCTTTTCCAAAATTTCCAAGCTGATACCATCCCTGTTATTGTGGCCTTAACACCAAATGCCACAATTATTAAAGGCCATAATGAAAATACATTGTCCAGATCATGTTCAATAATATTCAAATTGTTCAGTAAAAAAACCGCACCTATAATTATAATTACGATACCGATCAGTTGTTTCATACTATCCCCTCTTTCTATATAATGGCATTATCTGTTCTTATTTATATAGTAGTACAATTATTAATAGATAGATACCTGCCCCAGTCGGGAATTAACTCCGTCTTAAGACGGAGTTAATTCCCGATTAGGTGAAATTGAAGTTTTGTTGCTATTATCAACAACAGAATATAACAGCGCCTTTTAATCCAGGAGAATTCCTTGAACTGCCAACTGTAATTGTCTGCTATTTAGATACAAATACCAGTCCATCTGTCTTAATTCTTCATCCATAATATTTAAATTCTGTTCTAAAATGTTTAACTCAGAATTTTTAGCTGCACCATGCTCAACCAAGACTTGTTTTTCTGACAGTTCTCGTTCCTTATCTTCATAATGTTTCAATAGTTTTTCTCTCTCTTCGAAATTAGAAAGTAAATCATTGTACCTTGTTTCAAGGTTTTCTTCCAATCTTTCTACTAATTGCTCCCGTTCCAATTCAGTTTCTAAAATTTCATAATCTCGCAAATCAACTTCATCAGCATAAAATCCCCTTTCATCATAGGTCCAGTCCCTAATATCTTGTAGCAGATCCAGTTCCATATCAGTTAATTCAACTTCCAGGGCATTTTCATCCAATTTTGCTTTTTTATCATCTAAATCTATTTCATGAGTATAAGCTTGCAAGTCCTTTAACTCATGTTCTGGAAAGGGATCTAACTTAATTAGATTAACCAAACTTTTCGCAGTTTCTTTTTCTGCTAACTCTTCATTTTCGCCTTCAATACCAGTATAACGCCTCAAGCTATCTTCCAAAGTGGAAATATCTCGTTCCAACTGTTTTATTTGAGTCTTTTGTGAATCTCGCTGTGTTTTTAGTTCCCGAACATCCCTTGGTAAGGATACTCCGTGATCAATTAACACTTCCTGTAATTCACTGTGATAATCCGTGAGTTCCAAAGAGGTTTTCAGTAAATCTTTTTCTAGAGCTTTTTGAGCCAATTCAGCATATATGAGTTCACCACCAAATATCACTTGTTCTTGTAGTCGCTCTTCGGCTGCCTCCATTAATTTTAATTCACGAGATAATTCTTTGTACTGTTCTTCAGCATCTAATCGAAAATCGTCCAGTTCTCCCCTATCTTTAATTTCTCTGATCATTTCTAGATTAGAACGGATACTTTCCTCTGCTTGAATATAAGTAGTTACCTCTTGTTGGAGTTCCATATATTCCATCATCAACATTAGATCTGAATCATTGGGATCACTGGAATTATCACCATTGCTGTCATGGAAACCATGTCCGGAAAGAAATTCTTCCAAGTCTTCTTGGGCACTGTTTCTCCTCTGTCTGACTCGTCTGCGCTCCTCCAATAGGTCTTCTTCCATTTCTTCCAGATCTTCTTCCAATCCATCAGCTCTGCTTTTCCCCTGACGAGCCAGCTCTTTAGAAACTTCCAATTGGTTCAGACGAATTTGATAAATTTCCAATTCAGTAGAGTTTTCTTTTGACATGGTCCTAATCTCTTCTATTGTGATTTGCTTACTCTCTTGTTGTTCTGATTTCTGTTCTGATGGTTGTGCTTTTGATTGTTGTTCTAATTGTTGATCTTCACCGTCATATTCCAGAGCCAAACCCAAAGAATTATTTCCTAAACTTAAGCTCATTATGGTAAATATAAAAGTAAGCAATAGCAAACAGGTATTTTTAGTCAGGCCATTATTTCTCACTGAATTTCCACCTCCACGGGATGGGAGTAATTGACACTACTACCTGGTTCTAGACCGTCTTGATCGGGATCTGATATCACCAAATCTTCAGCAGACAATCCCTCTGTAATTACAACTTCCCGGTTTGTTTCCAGCCCTGTAGTAATTTCTACAAGTTCAGCTCTGTCATTTTCAACTATAAATACAGCACCCTCTCCTTCATAGGTAAACACGGCTGATTTGGGAATAATTAATTCATCCTCTAATTCATCATCAATATACTCAACTTCCAACTGATATCCCGGACCCAACTGCACGTCATCAGGTATGTCGGGAGAAATTGTCACTTCTACTCTTTCTTCCTCTAGCCCCAAAGTTGACACAGTCTCACGTGCGTACGGGGCAATATCGATTACCTCACCGGTAAATTCTACGTCTTCATCCCGCCGTTCTTGAGTCAGGACCACGTCCATGCCTTGGTATACGTGGTAGATATCTCTGGTTAAAACTTGTGATTTGATTTGATAATCTTCATCTTGAATAATAGTCATCATTGGCCGTTCTGGTGTAGCTACTCCCCCTTGTTCTGCTTCTAAGTTTGTCACAATGCCTGATATAGGAGCATAAATTTCATAATCTTCCCCTTGACTCTCCATAAATTCTACCTGTGATTGTAGAGCACTTATCTGGGCATCTATCACTTGTTCTGCCCCTTGAGGCGGGTCGTAAGACTCTTCTAACATTTCTATTGATTTCTCTTGTTGCTCTAAATTGTACTCTGCTTCATTTACCATATCTTCAGCTTCTTCTAGCTCCATTTCCGTTGCCAATCCTTCCTCATAAAGGGATTCAACTCTATCCAGACTGTTCTTTGCACTTTCCAAACTATCTTGTGCGTGTTCTATACCTAATTCGATATTTTCCAATTCGGCTTCACCGGGATCTTGAGTTAAAGTTTCCCGTTCAGCGTCCAAGGCTCTAATCTGGGCACGAAGTTCTCGAATCGAATACTCAATCTCTCTATCATCCAGAACTGCTATGAGTTCCCCCGATTCAACTCGTTCTCCTTGTTCTGCATATAGCTCTTCAATTTTCGCTGAATTAACAGAAATTACGTTTCTATCTTCACTGGACTCTACTTCACCATCCTCAGTAAAACTATCTGTAATGTCTTGTGGTAAAACTCTAACCACATCTACTTCCACCCCTCCCAAGGCTTGAGTAGATACAAAACCAGCTCCCGCCAAAATTATCACAACGGCAAAAATAATTTTCCATCTCTTTTTCACGGTCCTCTCCCCCCTATTGTCAATATAAATACTATTCTCGAGATTTCAACACTTCTACCAAGCTCAATTTCCTTACTTTCATAAGGGCAAATCTTTGGGCAGTCCAAATTGATAGCACTGTTATAACTACTCCTGCAAACAGAGCAGTATTGGATAATTCAGATGGGATCGAATAAAAATCTGTACTGAATTGTTCAGACATGGTGGTCAACATGACCTGGGCTAAAGGTACTGACGCAATAACGGCAAAAATACTGATAAACCACTGTTCAAACGTAATTACAGAAAAAACTTCACTAGGCATCATTCCTAGTACCCTCATAGATGCCATTTCACGACTCCGCTCTGACAAAATTATGAAACTCGAACTGTATATAATGGCAAAACATATTACCACCCCTACTAACACGTAAATATAGATAACACTGCCAAAAGTTTCTAGTAATTCCCTAGCTTCACTAGTTCTCTCATCCAATCCATCGATAGCCGACACTTGTTCACTTTCCTGATATCGATCTCTCAACCGTGAGAGACCTTCCTGGTCAGTACTACTCTGATCGCTGGGGATATTAGATATATTCACCATAGCTGAAGTGGCAATATTTCTTTGGTTCAACACTTCTTCCAAGGCATTAATCTCCATATATCCGTTCATTCCCAAATATTGAGGTATAACTTCGTCCACTATCAGTGTTTCACTATCTTGATTCCCTCCTAATAAAGGACTCTCCAATTCCAATGTCTCTCCAACTTGCACATCCAGTTGTCCTGCCAGGCGCTCAGATAATATCAACCCGTCATCAGAAGGGGAGATTCTGTTTCCATCCGAGTCCAAAATTCGATACTTGTTACTTTGGGCTGGTAGCCCTAAGATTACAATATCCTCTGATAAACCATAGTTCGACAGCGTTACCGGAACTTCATTCAAAGGTTCTACTGAATCCACTTCTGAATGTGCCAAT
>CAZKUS010000085.1:0-7897 GCA_964556025.1 uncultured Clostridia bacterium
GTCACTTCAGCAATTTCACCATCGTCCATTATTAAAGCCTGGCGCGTATAGTCTAAAATTGCCGGGATGTCCGAAGCGATTACATTTTCACCTTGACCATCTCCCACAATTAGTGGACTGTCTTTTCTAGCACAAACTATTTTATCCGGCTCTGATTCGTGCATAATGGCAAGAGCAAAAGAGCCGTCCAACCTCTCCACTACTGAGTAAATAGTTTCGACTAAATTTCCTTGATAATACTTTTCTACCAAATGAGAAATAACCTCTGTATCCGTTTGCGAGTCAAACTTGTGCCCACCTTCACTTAACTCAGCTTTAATCTCTTGAAAATTTTCAATGATACCATTGTGTACCACTGATATTCGTTCATCACAGCCATTATGAGGATGGGCATTCCCATCACTGGGTTTCCCATGAGTTGCCCAACGCGTATGCCCAATGCCAACAGTTCCGTTTAATTCCTGCCCTTCCACTTGTTCTTCTAAATCATTCAATCTACCTTTAGTTTTAATAGTCGTCAGTTTATTTTGTTCGGCAATAGAAACGCCTGCCGAGTCATACCCTCTGTATTCCAGTTTTTTTAAACCCTTGATTAGTTCGTCAACGGCTAATTTATCTCCTATATATCCAACGATTCCGCACATAACTTCAATTCCCTCCAATACTCCTCTAGTTTAACTATAGTTACAAAATAAAAATTTCATCACCCGGCACTTTTTGTCCCGAAAATTACTTTTCGGTTTTGTTCTGTGCCTTTAACGGTGGTGATGGCACCGGGAGGTATCCGCCGATTACTCGATACACCCCCACCTCGTCAACACCCGACATATCGGATGTCCTGGCGCTTTAAAAAACTTCTTTTCAGTTCAGTTATCATGTCTATACTCTATTGTCACTGTCTATTAGTTTTGCTCCTCACCGCTATTCTATAGACACCACCTCCTTGAAAGATTCAAACAGTAAATAAACATTTACATCCAGTCACAGAGATCAAAGCTGATATTACTCAAATATTGAATTATCTACTCTACTTCACTTTAACTTATTCTATTCTGCTGCCACCTGTTTGATAACTTGAGTAAGCTTATTGGCTACTTCGTGCAGTATTTCCCTATCTTCGCCTTCTACCATGACTCTCACTACAGGTTCTGTCCCAGAAGGTCGAATTAAAACTCTTCCTTTATTCCCCAATTTTTCTTCCACTTCTCGTTTAGCTTCTAAAACTCGATCAGAGCTACTAACAGCCTTCTTATCCGTTACTTTAACATTTACCAACAGTTGAGGCAATTCCGTCATTACAGCAGCTAGATCTTTTAAATTTTGTCTTTCATTGACTAATATCTCCATAAGTTTCAGACCTGTTAAAATACCATCTCCAGTAGTGTTTTGATTCAGATTTATAATATGACCTGATTGTTCTCCTCCCAACACTGCACCCGCTTCTCTCATTTGGTTCAGCACATGGCGATCACCTACTTTCGTCTCAATCAGTTCAATTCCCCGCTCCTGTAAGGATAGTTTTAAACCTAGATTGCTCATCACAGTAGCCACCACTTTGTTACTAGTGAGTTCATCACGTTCATACATATATCGGGCTAATATGGCCATGATTTTGTCACCATTAATCTGATTTCCTTCTTCATCTAATGCTATTATCCTATCACCATCACCGTCAAAACTCATTCCCAGGTCAGCTCCATGTTCCACAACTGCTCGCGAAGTAATTTCCGGATTGGTAGAACCACAATCTACATTAATCTGTTCTCCCCGATTTTCAGCGTGAAGTGAAATGACTTCCGCTCCCAATCTCTGGAACAGTCTTGGTCCAATATGATATGTTGATCCATACGCACAATCTAGCACAATCTTGTAGCCAGTGAAATCTAATGGATAACGCTTTACCAATTCTGAAATATAATCATCTATCAAGCTATAATCACAGTCCAACACCATCCCTACTTCAGTACCTGTAGGACGAGACAGTTGATAGTTTAAGCGATCTTCAATATCTTCTTCTGCCTGTTCAGATAGTTTATACCCACTGTGATCAAAAAATTTTATTCCATTATCAGGTACAGGATTATGTGATGCGGAAATCATAGCACCACCGGCAACTTGTTTCTTATTAGATAAAAAAGCAACTGCCGGAGTAGTCACCACACCCAACAATTGGACTTGAAGCCCTACAGAAGCAAGGCCAGCAGCCAGTGCCGCTTCTAACATAGGACCGGATATTCTTGTGTCTTTTCCTACTAAAACTGTATCACCAAAAGGTTTTAAGTACTCTCCGGCGGCCCTACCAACTTTCATACAAAATTCAGGGGTGAGCTCTTCATTGGCAATACCTCTGACCCCATCTGTTCCAAATAGTTCTGGCATATTAATTCACTCCCTTATTATCTTATTCATCATCTGTATTTAAGTTAACTTGCGGTGGATCGATATCCACTAATTCAATATCGTTTTCCGGATAATCTACAGTCACTTCCAACTCTAAATCCTCACCGATTTCAACATCTTCTTGAATATCCAGATAGGCCGTTAAGTCTTCTTCTGACAGCTCTTGTATTGCTTGTTGTTCTCCTGAAAAAGTAACAGTTACTTGATCTGGATCTAGGTCTGGATCAATTTCTTCATCTTCAGTTAGTTGTCCTGGCAACTCTACTGGGAGATCAAAACTCTCTTCTTCAGCAGGTAACACTACCCCCGTCACTACCACACTGGACTCGGAAATCTCTTTGACCCCTTCCGGTACATCTAAATCTAACACTACTGTTTCCTCTTGCAATAATCTATCTAATTCAACAGTATCAGTATTTAGATTATCAATACCCTCTATCGCACTTTCCCCTCCCCCTATAGTAACTTGTTCAGGGGAAATTTCGAGATCAGTTAAATAGTAATCATCGACATTGTCATCAACATCTAATTCAATGTCTACATCTTTTTCCGGATAATCCATGGGAACATAAACTTCTACCATGCCAGGAGTAACGTCCACATCTTCTATTGTTTCTCCTTCTTCATCATATATATCTACTACCAAACCCTTTTCCAAAGATTCAGTAGCTTCATCCACATCAATTTGTGCTACTACATTGTCTATCTGTTCTATATAAGTCCTAGCCCCAGATATTGTAATATTTTGTGGAGTTATCTCAGGTTCTTGTTCCTGTAATCCATCCGATGGCGTTCCTGTCACTACTGAATCTACAGGAAATGTTTCTTCCTGCTGCTCATCTAAAGTGACTTCTACTTCTTGAGGCTGTATTTCAGTTACTTCAAATTGCGGTACACCAGATGAAACAGACACTTGATGGGTGCCTTCCTCTAACCCTTCTAAATTGACGTAAAAAACCAAATCATTTTCGTCACTTCTATCCAACATGGTTCTAGTACCTCTAAGTGTGGCGGAAACTGGCTCTGGCTCTTCCAATATAACTAAGTTTTCATCCTGGTTTCGCACATCCACCTCTATTCCGTCAAAAGTTCTGCTCACTTCTCTACCGGTTACGTCATCAGTTTCTGTATTGACAAAGATCCATAGGAGTATAGCCATAGAGATGGATAATAATTTTAAAAATCCATTTTGGGATAGTAAATGTCTCATGTATCGGACCTCCATTGCCAAAAACCTTTCGATTTATCGTTTGAACCGCCCCACAACTTGGTTAGTAATCCTTCTAATTCGTCACCATCGAGGTAACGTGTCAACTTTCCTCCTTGTGCTAAAGAAATTGCTCCCGTTTCTTCACTTACAATAATACTTATGGAATCAGAGTGTTCTGTAATACCTATAGCTGCTCTGTGCCGAGTACCCAGTTCTTTGTTTAAGTTGGGCTCTTCTGTCAAGGGAAGATAACAGCCGGCTGAAATCACTTTATCTTCTTTAATTAATAGAGCACCGTCATGTAATGGGCTTAACGGCATAAACACATTGATTAAAAGTTCTGCACTTATTTCACCATTTACTGTTATTCCCGTTTCGGCAATATCAGATAAACCTGTTTTTCTCTCTATCACTATCAAAGCGCCTATTTTACGAGTTTGCAAAACTTTGGCTGCCTTCGATATTTCTTTTATAGCTTGTGAACGGTCAGCTTCACTCTCAATAGAAAATTTATCTCCGAAAAATTCTCCTCTTCCCAACTGTTCTAAAGCCCGCCTAAGTTCAGGCTGAAATACAATTGGAATAGCCACTATACCTATTGTCATGGCTTGTTCGAGTAAATAATTTATAGTGTCGAGCCGCATATAATCACTAACAACCATGGCGATTAACAGTACGAACAGCCCTTTTAGCAATTGAATAGCCCTAGTCCCACGAATCAACAATGTTAGCCTGTAAAATAAAAAAGCTACCAAGGAAATATCCATAATATCTATTAGTGTAAGCTGTTCAAATATACTGCTGATTCCCTCCCACATAAACAAGCACTCCATTCTAGTCAACTATTTTAACAGCCCAATTAATTTTGGTACTATGATACTAAAAAACACCTGCTATTTTACTATCACAGACTGGACATTTACCATTTTTCAGCCTAACATCAATTGCAAACATGCTTCTTTTTATAACTTCTTCACTACAGTTCCAGCAATAAGTTGTTTGATATTTTTCTCTACCTAAGTTGCCTAAGTACACGTGATTTATATAATCAGTCGCTTGATCATAACAGTCAAGCAAAGTTGCTACTGGTGTGGGAGAAGACTGGGCCCTATAACTGGGAAAATACCTGCTAAAATGTATTGGTATATCATTACTCATATCCGCCACCCATTCAAGAAAGTCTTTGATTTGATTATTATCATTAAAATCAGGAACTACTAAATAGGTTATTTCAGTGTGAACACCAGCTGATACAAACTTTTCTACGATCTGTTTTACTGTGTTTAAATTACCTCCCAGTTTCTCATAAGTTAGGCTATCATAAGCTTTCACATCAAAGTTCACACCGTCTACCAGTGGTATAAGCTTATCTGCTGTAGTTGATGTCATCATACCATTACTGACTATGGTATTGTAATATCCTTTGTTCTTGACCTGATCCGCTATTGGATAGATGAACTCAAACCAAGTAATGGGTTCTGAATAGGTAAAGGAAACGCCGATGATATTTTCGGAACTAGTTCTCTGCTCGGCACTTTCCAATTGAGTTATCACATTAGCAGTAACCTCTTGTTCTAGACTTTCTGTCATTTCAGGACTAATGAAAGTTTTCGGTTTTAGGTCTTGAGAAAGTGCATGGTTCTGACAGTAATAACATGTCATATTACATCCAGATAAACCTAATGACAACACATTACCACCTGGCTGAAAATGGTACAACGGCTTTTTTTCTATAGGATCTAAATTAACAGCTTCAATTCGGTCCACCTGTCTGAATATCGGTACTAATTCACCTTGATCATTAATTACCGCTTTTCTGTTTCCACAGTCTCCAGCTTTTTCAGGTTGTAGAGTACAGGTCTTGGGGCAAAGTAAACATGTTATAGAGCCATTCTGGTTAACACGGTACAGATCAGATGGTAATCTCATTGAATCTAGTCACCTCAAACCGATATAAGTTTAAATCTTCATCATTTGGAGATAGATCAGCTTTTTCCGCAGCTATTGTCAATTGCTTTTTAGCAGTGTCCACTCCTGGTAAATCAGGAAGTAAAACTCCCCTGCGGAAACCACTTTCTACTACTACACCGTACCTGTCAGGTTGAAGTTGGTTAATGCCAGAAATTTTTTCTAGTGGAGAAATCACATCTACGGAAAACACCAGTTCCTCTAATTCTTGTATCTGTATCGGAGAAAATCGAGGATCATTCAGCCCGGCACTGACAGAGTTGTAGATAATTTCTTCTGCTAAATTATCCCTAGTAGCTTCTAATGTCCCGATACATCCCCTTAGACTTCCCAACTCGTCTTTTATAGACACGAAAGCTCCTCTCTTTGTATAAAAAAGCGGTGGCATTTCCTTTGGAATAGACATATACTGCTGATAATTTAAAAAGTATGCTAAGCTTTCACGAGCTAACTTTAAAGCCTGATATCTTTCCTTATTTGCATTCACTCCACCACCTCCAGTTAAATTCAAACTAATCTAGCCACAAGATATCCGACTCCAAATGGTGCCTCATATGACAAGACTTCAGCTTGTTCACCTTTTTTTCCACCAATGATACCACTTCCCAACACTAACGGTCGATAACCACATTCTGCTCCATTTTCCAACAGTTCATTTGGTAGTTGCAGCAATTTTGTTAAGCTTTGATTCTGTAATATATCATATATCTTATCATCAAAGCTTTGAGCTTGTGGATGATACCCTGCTGGAGCGCTATAGCTCAAACTGTGAGACAGGTCTCCACTGATAATCAACCCTATCTTTTGCCCACATTCTTGCAAGTTTTTAGCTAATTCACAACCTGTTTCCCACAGTTTTGGTACAGGTAAAAGTCCTGGATTTA
Source organism: uncultured Clostridia bacterium (assembly GCA_964556025.1). GTDB lineage: Bacteria > Bacillota > Natranaerobiia > Natranaerobiales > Natranaerobiaceae > Natranaerobius. Next base: position 6,463 of record CAZKUS010000085.1, read on the forward strand.
CTATGACAATTTCAGGTTTAAGGACTAATTTTTCCAAGGCATAATACAGAGGTACATATGCACCGTGATCTAATAATTCTTCTCTACTATTTATATGACTACTGGTAATAGTGTTTACACCTATGTCCAGGTCTTCAACAGTTTGACTGACCATATCTGATAAGATTTTATTGACTTCTAACTCTATCACTGGACAGCCACCACCAAAATTCATCAATTGACCTCTTAATTGATCATCATTTACTAAGGTCAGGTTATTTCTTGAAGCAAATCCATGAGGTGTTATAACAATTACTGTATCTACTGACTCAGTTTGAGAAAAAATGCGCTGTAAATTTTCTTGAGTTGTTTTTACTTCTGTCAGCATCTTTCCACCAATTTCCGGAACTAATAATGGAGGATGAGGTGAGAACACAGCCCAATTAACCATAACGATCACCCCTTACCTGTATTATAGGCTCACTTAACGTTGAATATTATTAGCAATTAAATTGATATTTTGTTACTAATAACTCAATATAACAGCACCTTATTATAATACTCTTTTCCCTAGAGCGGAAGCAATCAACTCAACAGCCAAATCTCCTGTTCTATTCATATTGTCCAAAATCGGGTTAACCTCTACTACCTCAATAGAATTGACACAATTCGACTCTGATAGAAGCTCTAATGCCAAGTGTACTTCTCTGTAGTTGATACCTCCCCGAACCGGTGTACCCACACCAGGAGCTTCTACTGGATCCAATACATCCATATCCAAACTGATATGAACACCATCGGTATTGGAGCTGACGATAGATATAGCTTCTTGCATAACACGGTTCATTCCCAGTTTATCCAAATCATGCATGGTAAATACGGTAATTCCTTGTTCTTTGATCAACTCTCTTTCCGGTGAATCCAAATCCCGAGATCCAATTAGAACTACATTTTCGGGCTTTACCTTAGGACCCTTTTCTAAACAATTTACTAAGTTACTGTCTCCATGACCCAGTGAAAACGCCAGGGGCATACCGTGAATATTACCAGAAGGACTAGTTTCAAAAGTGTTTAGATCAGCATGGGCATCAAACCAGATCACTCCCAATTCTCCCACTGCTTGTTTCATGCCGGCAATACTGCCAATAGCAATACTGTGATCTCCCCCTAGTATAACCGGTACATTACCACCTCGGGCTTCTTTCGCAACCTGAAATGCCAAAGAATTAGTCACAGTTTCAATCTGTTTCGGATATTTAATTTTTTCATCACCCATATCATCTATTTCTGGTAAGGGAACAGAAATATCTCCTTTCTCGATTACATTATAATCTATTTCTTGCAATTTTTTACTTAACTCTGCATATCTGATAGCGCTAGGTCCCATATCCACACCACGCCTATTTGCACCTAAATCCAAAGGGACACCTATTATGGAAGTATTCATATTAGACCT
>CAZKUS010000086.1:0-7832 GCA_964556025.1 uncultured Clostridia bacterium
GAGCCGCTGACACATCACCATCACTGATTAGATTGATTCTGGCTCCCGATTCTTTAATTTCTTGAATAATATCTTCATGCCTAGGTCTATCTAATACTATAGCAACTAAATCTGAGATATCTTTATTCTTGGCTTCTGCAATTGCAGCTAAATTATCCTTTACCGGTGCATCTAAATCAATACACCCTTTTGCTTCTTTCCCGACTGCTATTTTGTCCATATATATATCTGGTGCGTGCAGCAACCCGTCTTTTGGGGCCACCGCAACTACTGACAGAGCATTGGGTAGCCCTTTCGCCACTAGAGTAGTCCCTTCAACTGGATCAACAGCAATGTCTACAGGCACACCATCTTTGTGCCCAACCTTCTCACCTATATACAACATCGGAGCTTCGTCTTTCTCTCCTTCACCAATAACGACCCTTCCATCTATATGGACTGTATCAAAAGCTTTCCTCATTGCATCTACAGCTTCTTGATCTGCACGCTCTTTATCGCCACGTCCCATCATTCTCCCAGAAGCCAGAGCGGCAGCTTCGGTCACTCTGACGAGCTCTAAAGCCAGTTCCCTTTCCATTAACAAGTAACCTCCCTTTTTCAGTTGGCTCAGTTAAAGTTGCCTATTGATAGCATATAACAGCGCCAGTCAGTTAACAATATTTGACTTGCAGATTCCACTTACTGATACTTTTGCGCATTTTCCCAGTCTTTCATAAACCTTTCTATCCCCTTATCAGTCAATGGATGACCTACCATTTTTTCCAACACATCTTTGGGAATAGTAGCTATATCACATCCAATCCTTGCCGATTCCGTAACATGACGAGGATGGCGAATGCTGGCAGCTATCACCTCGCTATCAATACCATATTGGCGAAAAGTAGAGACAATTTCATCTACTAACTGCATACCATCACCGCCAATATCATCAACCCTACCTACAAAGGGGCTAATGTAATTAGCACCAGCCTTAGCAGCAAGCAGAGCTTGATTTAGTGAAAAAACTAGTGTCACATTGGTTGCGATGTCTTTCTCATTCAAAATTTTAGTAGCTTTCAATCCTTCACTGGTCATAGGTATTTTCACTACAACATTATTTGCTATTTTCGCTAATTGCTCTGCCTCTTTTACCATTTCTTCGTGTTGACTGCCAATTACTTCAGCACTGATAGGACCTGCACATGTTTTTGCTATCTCTGAAATACGTGATTCCAATGACACTCCCTCTTTAGCAATCAAAGTAGGATTTGTAGTAACTCCATCAACCACACCGAGTGAGATCCCTGCTTCAATTTCTTTAATATTTGCGGTATCTAAGAAAATTTTCATATAATCCTCCTCACAAAACCTAGTTTAAATTTCAATTTTATCAGTAAGCTATGTTAAAGTTAAGTGTTGCTACTAGTTATATAATTTTCATTTCATTTAAATGTCAAACCTACACAAAATTCGTTCAAGCTTCATTCAAACGAAGATTATATCTATCAACAGCAGAGTTTAGCAACACCAATCTATAAAATACAATTAAGACTGTTTATACTTTACCAGAAGATCCAAACAAACGCATTTTCTCTTTAATAACTTCTTTCATAGAATCTTTAGCGGGTTTTAATAATTTTCTGGGGTCGTATTCTTCCGGCTTATCCGAAATTACCTGTTTTAACCCTTTTGTAAATGCTTGACGCAGTTCGGTATCAATATTTATTTTTCTAACACCTAACTCTATTCCCTTCATAATACATTCTTCAGGTACTCCGGACGCTCCATGCATAACCAGAGGAGTTTTTGTGCGTCGTCTTATTTCTTCTAGTCTTTCAAAATCTAGTTTTGGTTCACCTTTATAGGGGCCATGAGCCGTACCAATAGCTACAGCCAAGTAATCTACCTCTGTTTCACGGCTGAATCTTTCTGCTTCTTCTGGATTGGTCATCAGTGCATCTTTTTCGTCTACTGTGATATCATCTTCTGTACCGCCTATTTTACCTAATTCACCTTCTACAGATACACCAACAGCATGCCCAACTTTAACTACTTCCCTTGTCCGAGCTATATTCTCTTCCAGCGGATATTGAGAGCCGTCATACATTACTGAAGTGAAACCTTTTCTAATGCACAGCATATTTTGGTCAAAACTCGTTCCATGATCTAAGTGCAAAGCAACAGGTACATCTATTTGTTCGCTAGCTGCTGTAACCATAGCGGCTATGAAGTCAATCCCCGCGTATTTAATAGCTCCTTGACTTGCTTGCAGTATAGCCGGTGAGCGCTCTTCCTGTGCAGATTCTACAATGGCTTTAATAATTTCCAAATTATTAACATTAAAAGCACCTATAGCGAAACCTTGTTCGTCAGCCATATTAACCAATTCTCTACCAGTAACTAATGGCATAGCATTACCCTCCTATAAAAATTTTTATTTTAGCCTATGTTAAAGTTAAGTGTTAATAACTATAAAATATAACAAAATCTATAAATTACAACATGTTGAATCAACTGTAATTTGTTCTAGATTTTGTTCCACCTGATATTTTAAACTATCTAAGTCAAAAGGTTTTTCCAAATATTTCGTAATTCCTTGTTGCTTTACTTTTTTCTTAGTCTCAGGACAAGAATTTCCACTGATCATCATTATTTTATCTGTTGATTCATGTTTTTTTACTTCACTTACTAGTTCATAGCCTTCAAAGTCGGGAACCCACAAATCCATTATTAAAAAATCATAATTATCATAGCGTAATTGTTCCAAAAATTCGTAGCCACTAGAAACAGTTTCAACCTCATGACCATCTAGTTCCAATGCTTCCTTAAGTAACATTCTTATTCCCACTTGATCATCCATAACCAAAATTTTACCCTTCATGCATATCCCCCCTGTCCTCAAACTTCTATAGTTAAGATTTTGACGACTTGCATGTTTACGAACTTACTTCTCAATTTCTAAATGTTCAGTACTGTTATAAGCTGATACATTTATAGTTATCAACATTTAACTTTAACTTAGCCAAATAGTTAAACACATGTGAAAAATAATAGCCAAAAAGAACCTTCTATACTACTAATGTCAAATCCTGCTCAGCGAGCCTCTCTTGACTAAGGTCACGAGAGTTTGTAACGATTACTTCAATTAAGTGTCCAGGAAGATATGTAATTTACAGTAATTCTTTAAGCACAGCTTTCATCTCTATATATGTACCTTTCCAGTAAAGATAGTAACACCTGAACCTTCAACACATACACCTTGGCCACTTTTGGGAGTAACATAAAGACGCGAAGGCCTATCCAAAGTGTCTCCTTGGTCTATCCTCAATCTAGAACCATCATTTATCGCAGCGTACTGATTCAAATAAAAAGCCAAACCACTATTGGCAGATCCAGTTGCCGCTTCTTCATCGATTCCCACGAATGGTCCAAAATTTCTTACGAACAAATCCCCCCCTCTAGGACTAGAAAAAGTAAATAAATGCAATCCAGCAATATCCATATTTTTTGAAAAAATTGAAATTCTATCCAGTCTAGGTACCAATTCTTTTAACACATTAGGGTTTTTCACTGGCACTTGCAGATCAGATATCCCAACATCAACAACTTGCAAAGGGAGATCAACAGAGCAATATTCGCTAACACTAGTAAAAGTAGAGTCAACAGAATCTTTAATATAAAATAAATCTTCAATAGCACTGGGCAATATTTTTTCTTTTAACTTAAATTCTTCACTGCTTTTGTAAGTACATATCAGAGGATTATCATTTTGCCTAGGATAAATAGTTACCAGAAAGCTACCTTCTCTAGTCTTTTGAGTATAAGTAGTCCCATCTTCTGCAGGCTGTAATTCACCACTTGTCGCCAGAGCGTGAAAGGCAGCTACTGTAGCGTGTCCACAGTACGAAACCTCTACAGTAGGTGTAAAAAACCTAAAAGTCAAATCTGGAAATACAAAGGCGGTTTCTGAAGCATTCACTTCCTTGGCAAGATTTTGCATAGTATCCCTAGATAGCTCACCATCAGGCAAAATCACCCCCGCCGGATTACCTCCAAAAGATGTTTCGGTGAAAGCATCCACTTGAAAAAATTTTGCTACCATCATTACACTCCCTTATTTTCATGTCCCTAAAACTCTGCTTTTAAATTTTCTAACTAAGCTCATGATAAATAATAACATGGGTTTAAGATCCCTAGGATTATATATGGCATGGCTCAAAGGCCCCCTATAAGATGACAACCATTCCCTTATTGTCAGTTCACCTTTTGAGATATACTTATAAGCTGCTTTAACATCTTCGTATAAGTAGACGAATTTAAGCCCTTGTTCACGATTCACCTGTTCAGTAAGTTGTTCGCCTAAAACGTCATAGTATTGAGAAGCTGGTAAATTAATTCCTGACTTTAATATTACTTCATTAAAATTAGTTAACCTAGGGTTAATTTCTATCATATAAAATTTCCCGTTTCGAGAATCTTTTTTAAATTCAATCTCTACAATACCATGATATCCAATTTTTTTTAAAAAGTTTTCACTCATCTGTATGATTTCCGGTTCAAACACACTTTCAGTAAAAACTGAAGCGCCAAAATAGATGGGAAATTGCCGTCTTTTTCGATTAGTAAAGACTTTTACCGGTTCAGCATCTCTATTAAAGTAAGCATCATAAGTATATACATTATCGTCAGGTCCCAAAATAATCTCCTGAACCATGACATTCAATCCAGCCTCAATTGCTAATTTAACCGCATCATATAATTGACTAAAATTATTAACTCGTACAACTTTTGACCGAAATTTTTTTACAAACTCATGGCTGAGTTCAGGCTTAACAATACATGGATATGTTATCTTTTGTTTTATATCATCTAAATCTTGTAAATCATTAGGGAAAAATGTTTTTGGTATGGGCATACCATGCTTATTAGCGAGTTTATACAAGCTGTTCTTGTTGATAAGACTGTTGACAAGACCTTTAGGTAATGGAGGGAATAGATAATACTGTTCCAATTCATCACTGTACTTTGATAATAAGATGGCATAAGCATCTGCCGATGGAATTATTACAGGTGGTTTATCCAATTTTTTAGCATAAGATTTCAAAAACTCTACTACAGCTCTCTCTCCTTGTGTATTGATATTGGGAATTAGCACTTGTTCAGATACATATTTTGACCCAAATCCATAGGCCTTCTCATCATAGTCCATGGCTATTACTGGAGCTCCTAAAACACCTAAAGATCTAATCGCGCTCAATCCTATATAATAATTTGCTCCCAGTACTACAGCAGGATATTTTATCATTAAAATTCCTCCAAACCAGCAACAACTATAGTAAATTACAGCAATTACTATTACGAAACCCTTAAAGTTTAGTAACGGGGTAAATATAAAATTTACCCCGTTAACAGTTAGCTTATGCATTTAATTAGTTATGTAGTGTTTGTCAACACCACCAGCTTATTCCACACAGCAGCAGCTTATTCCGGAACTGCAGCATCTACTGGACAAACATCAGCACATGCTCCACAGTCGATGCAGTTATCAGCATCGATCACATAAATTTCTTCACCTTCAGAGATAGCTTCAGTAGGGCATTCTGGTTCACAGGCACCACAACTAATGCATTCTTCAGTAATCTTGTACGCCATATAACTCCCCTCCTAAAAATAATTGTTTCCCATATAGTAGCACTTTTTTCATCAAGTGACAACATTTATTATTTTATACATTATGGGGAACAATGGAAAAGAGGTGAAAAAAATTGAAACAGCTTAAATTAGCAACTACAGGATTGGTAACAGGAGTCATTAATGGATTACTAGGAGTTGGAGGCGGTACTTTTCTGATTCCCGCCCTAACACATATTGGTAAAATCAAGCAGCATCTGGCTCATGGCACTACTATTAGCGTTATCCTACCTCTGGCCATAACCAGTGCAATCATATACGGGGTATACGACAGAATTGACTTTGCACTGGCAATAAAAGTAATTATAAGCGGTAGTTTAGGTAGCTTTTTAGGAGCTAAATTAATGAATTACTTACAACCTAAACTACTTAAGCGTTTTTTTGCTGTATTTATAATTTCTACTGGTTTATGGTTGGTATTAACATGATTTTTGACAGTATTTTAATCTATTTAATTGGTTTTTTTACCGGTCTTGTAACAGGACTAGCGCTAGGTGGTGGTGCAATTTTAATTCCTTTTTTAGTACTATTAATACAAATTGAACAGCACATTGCCCAGGGTGTTACTTTGATAGCTTTTCTACCCATGTCAATGATAGCAATTTGCACTCATTACAAACAGGGAAATATTTATTTACCGTTCATTACTCCTCTAGCCTTGGGAGGAATATTCGGAGCTATTTCTGGCGCAATTATCGCCATGTCCTTTACGCCTGACTTACTGACCAAAATTTACGGTGCTTTTTTGATAATTATGGGTTGTTATGAACTATACGATTCACGATAATCATCCTGATAAAAAGCGCTATTATATCGCTTTCAAAATACAACTTTAATTGAGCCAATGACAAAACACATAATTTTGTGTAGAATTGATCTATACTAATTATTTTGTGGCTACTAGGGGGAGGAGCTACTATGTGGATGATTGTCATTCCTTTAATTCTGGGTTTAGTCTCTGCCTATTTCTGGCCTAAACTAGTTTCTAAACTGCCTATTGATAGCTTAATTTTGATAAGTTTAGTTTTGTTACTAACTGTTATGGGGGCTAGATTAGGTGCAGATCCAGAAGTTATGGGTCAATTAGGTACCTTGGGACTTACTGCCATTTTACTTGCTTGTTTGACTGTATTGGGAAGTGTTATAGTACTTGTGATAATAAACAAAATATCAATAAACAAATCGAAAAGTGATCATACTAATTTAAAAGATTCAGATGAAATATCTGACAACTTAACAGACAATAACGATTCAGGAAATAATAATTTGACCATAATTTTAGTTGCTTCAGTTTTAGCAGGTATTCTTGCCGGCTGGATTTTTTTATCCGAACAAATTTTGTCGGTCTTAGAAAGTGTTACTACTTGGATTCTAGGATTATTACTTTTAGGTGTAGGGCTAGACCTAGGTGGATCTGATAAATTTTTATCTAGTATAAAACAGCAAGGATTTAAAATCGTATTATTTCCCTTTGGGGTAGCCATAGGGAGTGTAATAGGTAGTTTGTTTCTCCTTTTTTTCAATACTGAAATATTGTGGAACGAAGTTGCTGCCATTGCTTCTGGATTTGGTTGGTACAGTCTGTCAGCCGTAATTATTTCTGATATACACAGTCCCATGCTTGGAGCTCTGGCCTTTTTGACAAATGTGTTTAGAGAGCTTTTGGCAATAGTCATCATTCCTACTACCGCCAAATATTTGGGAGGAATTCCAGCCATAGGACCGGGAGGCGCAACTACCATGGACGTAACTTTACCAATAATTTCAAAAAGCGCTGGTAAAGAGTACGTTCCTGCTGCTTTTGTAAATGGCGTAACTCTATCATTGCTGGTACCAGTACTAGTAAACTTTTTTATGGCCATATAGTTTTGATTTGGCTTATTATTACATTTCATTTGATTTGATTCCTCAATCTTCTAGCAGTGGCCACCATGATGGAGGAAAGTCGGGTTGTTCCTTTTCTTCTTCATTCTCTTCCTCTTCTGAATGGGTCTCACATTGTTCAGTAGGTTCGTTGCCTGGTCTAAAATACTCCGTAACTACTTGATCTGATGGGCAAGCTTCAGTTGCCAATTGCCCTGATTCTTGACAGATGCTTTCAGTTATTAGACCACTAGGAGGAGAAAACTCAGAAACCTCTAAATCTTCTATGATTGAATTCA
>CAZKUS010000087.1:0-4185 GCA_964556025.1 uncultured Clostridia bacterium
ATTGGCATCTATTCTGTGAAGCTGAGACTTATCCAGAACTACACCTTACTTGGGAAGAAATGCGTCTTTTAAAAGAGTTAAGACGCATAGAAGAGCAAACTGAAATTAAGTTTCCTAAAGATACTATTACTCAATACGATAGGTTTGAGTTATTAGAGTTTCCCGGATTAGTAATAGAAAGGCAAGATTGTGAGCGGTTTAAGGTGACAACTCAAAATAAAGAACGAATATTTACGTTTAACGATTTGTCTAGCAAGACTAAATCGGTGTTGAAGGAAATAATTAGTTTGGGATCTTAGGTTATAACCTAAAATATTTTATAAAATTAATAATTTAAAAGTTGCGTGATCACTGTGATTTATAAACTAAAGTCAACAGATTTTGCTAAATAAAGCTCAGTCTTTAGGAAAAATTACTTCAACTTGATTTTTCACAAATTCATAGAATGCTATGACTTCCTTGCCCTGCTTATCTCGAATTAAAGTTCCACCTAGCATCATTGGGTAATCTTCAATTTCAACACTTTCTAACTCGAAGTTTTTCTCTACCCAGTCCATAACAATTTTCTTCGGGTCTATTGCCATAATGATCCTCCAATCATATATTCTCAAATTTATATATTATTTTTTTGTAAATCTAATAGGAGCAGACCTAATTCAATTTGTAACCTTGAGGGGTAGTCTTCTAAATCAATATTTAAAATACCTTGTATTCTTTTAATCCGATAAAGAACTGTGTTTCTATGAACGAATAAATTTTTGGCTGTATTGGTCAAGTTCAGCCCAGTGCTGAGATATGTTGATAGTGTTGTTATATAATCAGTACCATTTTTTTTATCGTGTTCTTTGAGAGTTATTAATTCTTTGGGGATGTAATCTTCTCCATTTATTTGAGAAAGCATATCATAGGTGACATAACTATAGTAAAAATTGACTACTCTGTCATTTTCTAATTTATCAGAAATGATTAAAGCTTTTTCCGCTTCCTGATAGCTTTGGTTAAGTTCAAGAAGCTTTTGATATGAGTTCCCTATCCCAACTTTAAGATTATGTTTCTCGCAATAATCAGCTAGCCTATCTAAACTAGTGCTGGGAAGCTTTTCATAATTATGGGTTAGCAATCCAACAATTTTGGAAGATGAAAAACTTATTTGAGATCCAGAAAACTCTTTACTTATCAAAGACTGTATTGGAGGGAAGTGTTCACCTCCCACACGTCGATTATCATTGTTTTTTATAACTATAATTTGTGTATAGTCTTTAAGGTTCCAGCCTAGGGATTGAACCCTGTTGAGAGCACTTTCTTCATTTTCTATATTACCTTCAATTAAATCCTTCAACAGTTGATACCATAGTTCATCTTTGGCTTTAGATATAGCATCTGATTTGAATAGTTCAAGACCGACAATACTGGTGATATAGTTGATTACATCGAAATCTGTTTGTTTAAAGGGTCTATTATACTCAAGAACAGCAATATATCCTTTGATTTCCCCATTAATATTGATTTCTGTCACTACTCGTCTAATGAATTTAGAAAACTCTCCTCTCGTCAAAAGTAGAGGAGTTTCTTTTTTTTGTAGATCTTGTAAAAACCCTTCTTTTTTCAAGGCTTTTACGATTTCAAAGGGGCAGTATCCATGCTCAACTATTTGTCCCCAAACAGGATCGTTTACCTCTTTATTTGAACTAGCATATCCCAAGAGCTTAAAACTTTCATCAGTTATGATAATAGGATTGCCAATAATATCAGCAGACGCTTCGATGATTTTAGAAAGACCGGAATTTTGTTTTACCAGTTGTAATAGTTCAAGGTAGTCGCTTTTTACTAATTTTTGTAATTCTCGCTGCTGGTTAGTAAAAACTGATAGAACAATATTGAATAGTTGATTAATTGATAAACTTCCGGTAATAACTACAAGTGTTACATTATTTTCTTTGGCGGCTTTATCCAATGAATCGATATTTTTAAAATCCTGTGTGTCTATCAGAATTAATATTACTGAAATACTTTGTTTAGTAATTAATTCTTGTAAAAGGGCACTATATTTATTTAAAGTTGATAACTTACTTATAAGGCAAGCATTATCTTTAATATCATTATCTATAGTATTATCGGGCTCAAATAAATGTAAATTTTCTACCTGTTTGTCTAGCTTTTTATCGCTACCTTTTATTGTATAGTGAAACTCATCAATATTGTTAATGATTTCTTTAGGTGTAATCCCCATATAATAATCCTCCTGACGTTCATTATAATAATTTTCAACAACGTTAGTGCAAAAAGCACAATACCTACTTAAGATATTTTACAATTCTCACAAATGTATTCGTTATAAGTTTCACGAAATCCTTTAACAGCAAAAAATAAGTTGGAGGTGTATATTTTGGTAAATTATCCAAAGTTATTTGAACCTATCAAGATCGGGAATATGGAAGTTAGAAACAGAACAGTTATGGGTGCTATGGGGACAGGTTTTGGTGACCCTGAAACTAACTATCCTACCGAAACTATGGCTAAGTATTATGAAGAAAGAGCTAGAGGTGGTACAGGCTTAATAGTAGTTGAGCAAACAGTTGTAGAAAAAAGAGGGATATGGTCTCCCAATGGTGCTGGAATTTGGTCCGATGAATTCATTCCTCACTGGAAAAATATTGTAGAAAATGTACAAGCTCATGGTGCAAAAATTGTTTTACAGGTGGGTCATTTAGGCAGATCGACAAATTCACAAATTAATGGTGGAGAGCGACCTATAGCACCATCGGCAGTACCTTGTCATTTGATGCAAGAAACACCTGAAGAAATGACATTAGAAGACATAGAAAATTTCAAGCAACAATACTTGGAAGGAGTAGAACGTGCTAAGGAAGCAGGATTTGACGGAGTAGAAATTCACTGCACACATGGATATCTATTAGCTGCTTTTTTATCTGGTAGAAGTAATAAGAGAACAGATAAATATGGAGGTACTCTTGAAAACAGATTGAGACTGCCGCTAGAAATTATTCAAATGGTTAGGGAAAAGGTTGGAAGAGACTTTCCTCTATTACTACGTTTAGCTTCTCATGAAGAAAATGGTGGAAGAACTTTAGAGGAAACTAAAGTTTTGGCTAAAGCTTTTGAAGAAGCGGGAATAGATGCTCTAGATGTTTCGGCAGGGTCTTTCAGTGAACTCGATTGGGAAATCCCACCTTACTATTTTGGACCGGCATGTAATGTTGAAAATATTGAACAGATCAAGGAAGTTGTAGATATTCCTGTAATTGCCAGTGGCAGAATTACAGAACCGCGGATGGCTGAACAAATAGTTAAAAATGGCAGATCTGATATGGTAGGCATTAATAGGACAGTGATTGCTGATCCTTACTGGGCTAAAAAAGCTGGAGCAGGGAGAGAAGACAAGATAAGACGATGTATTGGTTGTACTAGATGTATTGATGAACTCTTTGCAACTAAAGAAATGGCTTTGAAATGCTCTGTAAATCCATGGGTAGGCAAAGAGGGTGAACTACCTCATGAAGATGAACTGCCCTTGGTGAATGAATCCGATAGAAAAAATATCCTTGTGGTCGGTGGAGGTCCAAGTGGGCTTCAAGCTGCAGTTACTTCAGCAAAAAGGGGTCATACAGTTACACTTGTGGAAAAAGAAAAACAACTTGGTGGACAGATCAGAGCTGCAGCAGTGCCACCTAAAAAATATGAAATTGCTAGTGTTATCTCATGGCTCGCAAATGAGGCAAATGAACTAGGAGTGGATATAAAAACTAATACTGAGGCAACATCTGAGTTAATAGAAAGCTGTGAATTTGATGAAATAATTGTTGCAACTGGTGCGAAGCCGTGTTTTCCTGATATACCTGGTATTAAAGGAAATAATGTAGTCAATGCGGTAGATGTGTTAAATGGGGATGCAAATGTTGGCAGTAAAATCGTAATTGTAGGCGGTGGTATGATTGGTTGTGAAACTGCAGAATTTATCGCTGAATACGGAAGAGATGTTACTGTACTTGAAATGGAAGCTGATTATGCTGCTGACGTAGGGGTGGTTATTAGAGATTGGCTCATAAATAGACTGAATAAGCTCGGAGTGAAAGTAAATGTAAACAGCAAATTAACCGCTATTAATGAATCTACAGTTGAATACAGCTCACCTGATGGAACTGTCTCAATTGATGATGTCGACAC
>CAZKUS010000087.1:4285-7784 GCA_964556025.1 uncultured Clostridia bacterium
TGATGAATTTTAAGGAGGGACACTAATGAATTATGAAAATTTAATGGAACCTGTTGAGATTGGAAATATGAAACTACGAAATAGAACTGTAATGCCCGGTATGGGTACAAATTTAGCATCCTATGATGGAACAGTTTCTGATATAATAGTGGATTATTATGGAAGAAGAGCAAATGGTGGTACGGGTTTAATAATCACAGAGGTATGTGCTCCTGAAGCTGAAGGGAGAGTTATACCTGGTGAACTCGAAATAACAGGTCTTGGTTATCTTCCCGGATTATCCCGCTTAGTTGCAGCTGCCCACTCAGGAGGGAGTAAAATAGCTCTGCAATTAGCGCATGGTGGATGTTTTGCTAGTGAACAAGTGACGGGGGTAAAACCCAAAACTCCTTCTGGAGTCGGAACTGCCTTACTTCCTGAAGATGAGCCAAGAGAAATGACAAAAGAAGAAATACATGATTTGATCAACAATTACGGTAAAGCTGGTAAGCTTGCTAAAATGGCTGGATTTGATGCCGTTGAGTTACACGGTGCTCACGGATATATGCCTCTTCAATTTTTATCTGGATACACAAACAGGAGAACCGATGAATACGGTGGAAGCCTGGAAAATAGAGCTAGATTCCCTCTAGAGGTGATCAAAGCGATTAAAGAACAAGCAGGTTCTGATTTTCCCATAATTTATCGGCTTTCTTGTGAAGAAGACGTTCCCAGGGGACTGACACCAGACGAGGCTGTTAAATTTTCGGTATGGGCCGAAGAAGCTGGTGTAGATGCTTTGAATATCTCTGTTGGAACATGGGATACTAGAATGTCTGATTTTCAGCAGATTATGACAGGTCAAGCTTCTCCTGAAGGTAAAAAAACTTCAGAAGGTGTAAGTATTGGTTCCTGGGTACCTCCGATTTATGTTCCCAGAGGAAATCTAATTAGTTATGCGGAAAAAGTTAAGCAGCAAGTTTCTGTTCCTGTAATAACTGCAGGAAGTATCTCTCCTGAATTAGCAGAAGAAACTATTAAGGACAATAAAGCTGATCTAGCTTGTATGGGAAGACAGCTCATTGCTGATCCTGATTATCCAAATAAATTGCGAGAAGAAAAACCTGAAGAGATAAGACGTTGCGTGAGGTGCAATGAATGTTTAGGTGCGGTGCTTAGTTACCGAGGACTTGATTGTGCTGTAAATGCTGAGGCAGGGAAAGAACACGAAACTTTTGTTAAATCAATGCCAAGTAATAATAAGAAAAAAATCTTTATTGCTGGTGGTGGACCGGCCGGCATGGAAGCCGCTATTAAAGCATCTTCTAGGGGACATGATGTAACCTTATACGAGCAAGAGGAAGAACTCGGTGGCATGCTTCGGTACTTGTCGATCCCTGAGTTTAAAAAAGATTATTTAGATTTCATGAACTGGCAAATTTCAGAGCTCTATAGAAAAGAAGTGAAGGTTGAGCTTGGTACATCTCTAACTTCTGAAATTATTAGAAATGAGTCTCCGGATACTGTCATTGTTGCTACAGGAGCTAAAACATCAACTCCTAATATTGAAGGAATAACTGAAACGCCGATTCATAATCCTTTAGAAGTGCTTGATGGAAAAATACCCCAAGGGAATAGAGTAGTAGTTTGTGGAGGAGGTTTAGTAGGTGCAGAAGTTGCCATGCACTTGACTATGGAACATGATAAACAAGTAGTTATGTTAGAACAACAATCAAATGTGGTGCCAGAACTGGAGATATTTTCACAGTGGGTTGTTCAGTCACAACTTGTAGAATTAGGAATAGAAATTAAGGTAGATCATTGTATTGAAAAAATCAGTGAACAGGGTATTATGTGTACAAACGGTACTGAAGCAACTGAAATATCAGCTGACGATGTGGTGGTCGCACTGGGTATGAAACCCGAAATAACCCTATTAAATGAGATCGAAAAAGAAAATATTGAAGTTATTTCTGTAGGTGATGCAGTAGAACCTAGAAAAGTTATACATGCAATTCACGAAGGATATCATGTAGGTAGAAGAGTTTAATATTGATAAGTTTTGTGTAATTGGTAACTCACTAAAAAGCTACAGCTGAAATAGGCTGTAGCTTTTTAAGGCTTATCTTTAAGATTTTTTGGAAATTGGGTAGTTAAAATTACAGTAATTATAATTACTGTTTTAAAAAATTGATTTTTTGTGTAAGAATTTGATAAAATGTGAAAAAGTAGTTAGTCTATTCTTAATTTTTTTGCTTGTGAATTTAGTATTTTTTAATAAGGAGAATTTAGAGTATGTCGATTATATCTAAAAGTAAAAAGAAGTGTCAGAGGTGTTATTGTTGTATAAGGGAGTGCCCTGTTAACTCAATAGAAGTTAATTTTGAACAAGCTCGTA
This sequence comes from uncultured Clostridia bacterium, assembly GCA_964556025.1. GTDB lineage: Bacteria > Bacillota > Natranaerobiia > Natranaerobiales > Natranaerobiaceae > Natranaerobius. Next base: position 6,663 of record CAZKUS010000087.1, read on the forward strand.
TCATTAAAGATGAATGTATTAATTGCGGTATTTGTATTAAAGCATGTTCTCAAGAAGCTAAAGAAGTGGAAAAGCATCTTTATCATGTTGATGCATCAATTAAGGATAAAAATGTTAGAACTGTAGCCTTGCTAGCCCCTTCCTTTGTTGCCGCCTTTTGTGAAGAACCTTATCAGGTGATAGGGGCTATAAAGGAATTGGGTTTTGATAATGTTTATGAAGTGGCCGAAGGAGCAGGGTTAGTTGCAAAAGAGTATCAAAAGTTATATAAAGAAGAGCTTACAAAGCCCATTTTGACTTCTCCTTGTCCTGTCGTTGTTAATCTTGTAGAAAAACACTATTCTAAATTAATTGATAATTTGGCACCCATTGTATCTCCCATGATTGCAATAGCTAATCTAATTAGGGCAAGATTTCTAGATGAAGAACTTGAACTAGTTTTCATAGGGCCTTGTACTGGAAAAAAAAGTGAAATAAATCATCACTCCATAAATGGAAAAGTAGATTATGCTTTATTATTTTCTGAATTAGAAATTTTATTTGATATCCACGGTTTAGATATATCTGCAGCTAGTTCATATGAATTTGATTCAGTTACCAATAAAACTGGACAAGTCTTTCCAATATCGGGTGGATTGTTAAAAACAGCTGATATTAATGATGATATTTTCAATAACAATGTGACTATTGTGGAAGGGACAGAAAACGTTGTAGAAACACTTAATGCCATAGAAAAGAATAAACTGGAGCCATCTTTGATAGATATACTGTATTGTAGAGGATGTATTGATGGTCCCGACTTTCAATTCCAAAACTCCTCTAAAACACTTCAAAATAGAAAAAATAGAGTTATCAGATTTGCCAAGAGCATAAAAGAAATGAAAATAAACAATTTAAATAATTCAAAATCAGCTCCTTATTTTGACAGTGATTTGAAAAATATTGATAATGTTTCTTCACAGATAAAATTATCAAGGGAATTTAAGCCGAGAGAATTAAATAAACAAATTCCCAGTAAGGAAGAACTGGAGGAAATTTTAGAGCAATTAGAAAAAACATCACCGGAAGGTGAGTTAAATTGTGGAGCCTGTGGATATGACTCATGTAGAGATAAAGCAGAAG
>CAZKUS010000088.1:0-7739 GCA_964556025.1 uncultured Clostridia bacterium
ATCTGCTAACATCTGTCTCAGTTGATGGTCGTTCATGTGGAACCCAATGGAAGCTAAACTATAAGCTGCTCTAAATGTTCCATTCCAGTTGATATTTCCCAATTCTCTAACATCGCCATGGACAAAATTAACCTGTTCCTGTACAGGACTATCTTCCGCTTTTTTTGTGCAATATTCTACCAAACCAGGGCTGAGGTCAATTCCCGTAACTCTATAACCTCTTTTAGCCATAGATAGAACATGTCTGCCACAACCAGAACATAAATCTAACAGCTTGTCCCCGTAAAATAAGTTTATAGCCCCTTCGATAAAGTTTGCCTCTCGTTCTGATTGACTTTCAGGATACTGCTCATCCATCATATCCAAGTAATATTTCAGGTATAGTTCATCACTCCAAATGTTCTCTGGTTGATCTAGTTGATTACGCTGATCGGACATGAAATCCCTCCATATACTGAAATACAATCGTTTAGCTAATTGATTTTTAATAGTTTATTTTCAAAAATCAGATTCACTCTCTTTATATACAATTCTATCGTGTTTTGCCCAATGTTGCAATGTTAATAACTTAATATGGGTGCTAATCTATAGGCTCTAGTTTTTCGTTCAGTGGGGAACCGGTGTAGATATGCCCTGCAATATGTTCTGGCACTTCTCCTTCTATGAGGAATTGTACTTTATCAATCTCCTTAAATTGCACCAAAGTCTGGACAATAGAATTTACCATCTGCATTTCAGCTTCAGATCCATATGGTCCTTGTGTGAGTTCTTCCGAAAAATCGGGATAAGCTATGCTTGCTTCTACATCAAAATTTAGAATATCAGTGTTTTCATGGATAATAGAAAGATATTCTTCTGACTCTGGACCCTCCAACAATGCTTTTAAAGCTTCTTCAGGATGTTTACTGGAATCATCACTATCAATTTTCCTAGTTTCTTCAACCAAATTTAGACCAGCATCTTTTTCAATCAAGAAAAAGACCGACACTTCCATCTGTCCATCCTTATCTTCATCTTTGACAGTCTCATCATCTTCCGTTCCTTCTTGCGAATCACAGCCCGCTAACAGCAAGACAAGCGCCATCACTACCAACCCTACTATTAAGAGTGAATTACTCTGGTTTTTCACAAGATACCCCCCTCTAAGCTAATTGCAAAAATTTAAGCTTTAGCTTATACTTATGAGTATTAAGCAATGTGCTGTTATATTCTGCAGTTAATAGCAGAATATAACAGGGCCAAATTCTTTGAATGTGTATTTTCATTCTATAGTTTTTTCCTGCAGAGTCAAGAACTTTTCCTCGGTTCTTGTCGTCTAATATAATGACCAGTTAAAAACTGGTAGTTTTTTAGTTGTACTAACATGAAAAACTATAACCACTAGTAAAAAAACGGAGGTGTCCAACTACTAATATGAAAAAGCTCGTTTGGATGATTACTTTTTGTGTAATTTCAACTACTGCTGTATTCACAGTCAGCATCAACCCTGATCCTGTTTATGCTGTTACTGAAACGCAAGAACAGGATCCGGAACTTCCAATCTGTATCGATGATGAAGAGATCACGGAAGGACTCCTGCCTCAGCTGCAGGAAGGAAGATTATTTGGACCTGTCCGAAACATTTCTGAAAATTTAGGAGCATATGTAGATTACTCTCAAGCTGAACAAGAGGTGTCATTAATAAGAGACGATATCAATATTACAATGGAGATTGGAAGTGATACTGCTCAAGTATATACTCTTGAAACAGGTGAAGAAAAACATCAATTGGATGAAGCAATGTTTGTAGATGAAGGTCGTACTTTTGTGCCTTTAAGATTTTTGGCAGAAAGTTTCGGATACTATGTAGATTGGGATGAAAGTAGTAGAACCGTAACACTCAAAACACCTGAAGATGAAGAAGACAAAGACAAAGATGAAGAAGACGAAGAGGAAGAGGAAGAGGAAAAGTTTGAAGAGAAATTAAAACCTGAAAAGATAGCTTTAGATGCTGATACAGAAGAAGACGACATTAAGATGACTTTAGATTATCCAGAAGGTGAGTTTCCAGAATATGAATTGGATTTTTCCGATGATGACAAGGAATTTTCAATTACAGTAAAATCCAGTAGAGTAGACGAATACAGTTGGGGATTTGACGACGATTTAATGGATACAATAACAACTGAGACCATAGAAGAGGAAAAAGAAGTTGACAGAGAAGAGTTAGAAGATTTAAAAGAAGATGAAAATAAGGATGATAAAGATAACGAAAATAATGATAAGGATAACAAAGATAACGACAATGATGAATATGATAATGATAATGATAACGGAGATGATAATGAAGATGAAGATGACGATGAAAATAAAGAGGAAGAGATTAAAACTATTACCAAGTATAAAAGCAAAATTGATGTGAAACTGCATTACCCAGTTCCAGAGTTGAAAGAAAATATCACTGATGGAACTGAAGCAGACAGCAAATTAGAGATGGTTATACCAAGACTTTTTGAAGAAGAAGTACATTCAGAACAATTGACTGATGGTTTAGAGTACACAGAAATACGCAAAGGTATGGAAAGAGGACCAGTCAATATATACGAAATGCGTCTATCCCCCGATGCCGAGCTAAAACCAGATTTAATCATGGCCAATAATGAATTTTCTGGATTTGAAAGACTGGATGATATGGCTGAAGAAAATAACGGTTTAGCCGCCATAAATGGTGGCTTTTTCTGGCAGGCTGGCCACCCTATTGGTCTTTACATATCAGAACAAAGGCTGATTAGGGAACCCAGTGACAACAGATCAGCCCTATTTTACTCTACAGACCATGAAGCCACAATAAAGCGAAGTTATTTCCACGGGGGAGAAGCTAAAATTCAAGAACTAGATTTAGAAATTGATGTGGATGGTGTCAACCGCAACAGAACTCGTGGAGATGCCATAATTTACACGCCTGAGCATGGTGAAAGTACTGATACCACAACTTCAACAGCCCGAAATCATCAAGAGCTAACTATAGAAAATGGTAAAATTCATGAACTGAATCCCGGTGATAGTGACATTCCTAGCGAAGGTATGGTATTATCTATTCACGAGACTTATACTAGAGATATAGATAATCTAGACCAAATAGAAGAGGATATGGAAATTGAAATTGATTGGGATTTGGGCCATGACAAAGAATTGGAAGAAATCGCTTTTGGTTTAGGCGGTGGTCCCAGAATTATGGAAGATGGAGATGTAGATATTCGTTCTAAAGAAGAGGATATTTCAGAAAACATTACTACAGGTAGATCGCCCAGAACAACAGCTGGAGTCACTTCCGAAGGTGAACTAATTTTGACAGTTGTAGATGGTCGCCAATCCAATGTCAGTATCGGCATGACTTTGGAAGAACTGGGAGATCTTATGGCAGCCAGGGGAGCTGATGATGCACTGAACTTAGATGGCGGTGGTTCTTCCATGATGTGGCTAGACGGTGAATACCAGAATAATCCCAATGGAAACAATTCTTATCACGGAATCAGAGAATTAGCAAATGCCATTATTCTCACAGAAGAATAAATGATAAATGACAGATGATAAGTGATAAGTGATAAATGACAAATGATAGGTGATAGGTGAAATTTAAATTGGCAATATGCAATACGGAGTGGTAATGGTGATAATCGACACATTAACTGAATTTGATACTATGATTTTCGAATTCATCCAATCAATGCAGGGGGATTTCCCCCTGCTAGATAGTATATTCATGTTTGTAGCCGAATACTCCCAAATATTCATGGCAGTTATTTTACTGCTGGGTACAACCATTGCTTTAATTATTAATAACCGAAAAGCTAAATCGGGGTTAAATTTTTACTCTAGGTCTACATTATGGGTACAGACAGTTAAAATATTGGGAGCCATCCTTGTAATAGTAGTACTTCCTATGATTTTGTCTGATTTGCTTAGAGATGTAGTCCTCAGGGACAGACCATATGTGGCTCTAGATTTAGAACCAATGATAGAACAAACTGTTAGGCCATCTCTACCCAGCAATCATACCACAGCTAGTTTTGCTATAGCAGGATTTTATCTGGTTTATCTGCGTAGAGGATTCCCTCTGATAGCTTTGATAGCTGCTTTGGTAGGAATTTCTAGGATATACACCGGTATTCATTACCCACTGGATATACTTATCGGTGCTGCATTGGGATTATCGCCTGCTATATTGTACACATTTATCCACTCTTATTTCACTCGCAGTTCTGGAAAATACATTGACAGACATAGGCAAAAATGGTGAGCTTCTCATGACTAAAATCACGAGAATGCGCAACGACTTGTTTATATGCGGAGATCGGAGGTTTTAAAATGGATAGAGCAAAAGATAGGAAATCAAAGCCGTTAATTTATGCAGGATTTTTCATCGCTTTAGGTGTGCTGCTCCCACTACCTTTTCACATGATAGGAATTGGTGGGACTATTTTTTTACCAATGCACATACCAGTACTGTTGAGCGGATTTGATCTAGGTGGTTTTTCCGGCTTAATGACCGGTGTACTAACACCTCTAATCAACCACCTAATCACCGGAATGCCACCTTTGGCACCGATTCCCATGGCGGTAATTATGATGTTCGAATTGGGAGCTTATGGGCTATTAGCTGGAGTTGTATTTCAAAAAACCAGTAGTATTTGGGGAGCTTTAATTTCCAGCATGGTTGGAGGTAGAATAGTAGCTGGCCTCACTGTCTGGGTTTTAATATTGGCTTTCGGATTTGAACAACTAGATTATCCTCTTGCATTTGTAGGGGGAGCAGTGTTTACAGGATTACCGGGAATTGCACTACATTTATTTGTGATTCCACTACTCACTAGCAGATTAAATCAAAGTTGAATCTGCTATTATAGAGAGGTGATCATATGAACTACATAGAAATCAAAAACTTTTTCAATAAGGCTTCTGAATACTGGAATGATAGGATAGAACACAATCACAATAAAATTCGAGAGTACTTATCTTATATTAATATCCGAGAAAAACAGCAGATTTTGGATGTAGGGACAGGTACGGGAATTATGTTGGATTTTTTGCTCCCTGAGTTGACTGACAAGGCAGAAATTACAGCAGTAGATATTTCACCTGGTATGTTGGAAAAAGCGAGGTCAAATTACACTGATTCTAGGGTTTGTTTCCGAGAAGTAAATGTAGAAACTGATAACCTTCCTCGAGATCATTATGATCTTGTCATAATGTATTCCGTATTTCCTCATCTGGAATTTAAAAAACAGACGCTATCAACTCTTATTAGCTCTATGAAACAGAATGGAGAGCTTTGTATCATGCATTCCAAATCACGAGAAGAAATAAACAATATGCACAAAAGTTTAGGGCCACCTGTTTCCTCTCACATGCTCCCACCAGTTTCAGAGTTAAAACAGTTGGCAGAACATCAGGGTAAGCTATCACAAAGGACTGTGGAAACTTTAGTGGCCAAATCCGAGGACACCGGATATTTGTATTTGGCAAAAGTCCACTAAAAATAAGCAACAGAATCCCATACAGCTTTTAAACATCTTAACGATCTAAGAGTAGAATTAAAGTCAAATAACAGGAAGTTATTAGCAGGTCATGCTCATGGATGAGCGAATCTAGTAATCTTATTAAATGTACTCTTAAACCAAATCATACCAATTACAAAAAAGGTAAAATCGCTGAGTCCAAGGGACAGCCATATTCCTGAAGCCCCTAGTCCAGTTTGAGAAGTTAAAAATATGGACAGGGGGATTCCGACAAGCCCCACTCGAATCAAACTGATTACCAGTGCCGGGATTGCTTTACCAAGCCCTTGAAAAGAGTGAGCTGAGATCAGGCCACTTCCCAGAAACGGATAAAAAATGGGAAGAATCCGTAGATAACTTACTCCGTGTACCATGACATCATCTTCTTGAGAAAATATGCTGATAAAGAATTCCGGAAAACTAAACAGAAACACGCCCACTGAAGCCATAAATCCTGCAGCCATGAGTTGAGCAGTCCAATAAGATTTCCGGACCCGTTCTAACTCTCCGGCACCATAGTTTTGACCCACCATAGTCACCATACTTATACCGATAGCAATACCAGGAAGTACTGCTAATGAATCGATGCGAAAACCCAATCCAAGAGCAGCCACCGCCTCATCTCCAAATCCTGTCGCTAAACGATTATAGACAAACAAAGTTAAAGACATCATGGCTTGAGAAGCCGAAGTGGGAAGCCCCACAGCCAAAACCTGTTTCACAATAGCCGGTACAAAAATCAATTTCTTTAGATCGAATTTAACCGACGATCTATTAGTAGCAAAATGCCAAACTAAAAACACCAATCCTAAAAATCGACTCACCACTGTAGCTAGTGCGGCTCCTGCAACTCCCATTCCCGGTATTGGCCCTAATCCGAAAATGAACAAAGGATCCAATATAATATTGAATCCTACACCTACCACCTGTTTCATCATAGATGTTTTCATATCACCTTCGCCGCGCAGAACTCCATCCAGAGCCAAAAATAAGAAAAATATCAGATTACCCCAGAATATGATACTGGTGTAAGATACGGCCAAGTCGTAAAGTTCACCTTCAGCCCCCATTAGATTAATAAGTTGTGGAGCTATGCTGACACCGATAATAGTAGTTGTTATTCCCAGTATAATTGCTAAAGTAATAGCTTGAGATGCCGTGGTTCTAACTTTCTCCTCTTCTCCTGCTCCCCTGCACCGTGCTATGTAAGAGCTAGTACCTACGGCAACTGCATTCCCTATAGCGATCATTATTGTCAAAATCGGTAAATTCATACTTACTGCACCAATGGCATTGTGCCCTAACATACCCACAAAAAAAGTGTCTACCACGTTAAATACAGTCTGTAAGAACATTCCCGCCATAATGGGTAGAGCTAAGCGAATCAACTTTTTGGGAATACTTCCTGTGGTTAGATCTCGTTTTTCCTGTTGGGATAATTGTACTCCGGCCGCCATAGCTCCTCACCTCATAAAATCATAAATTATTTTGCCTCACTAAACATTCCTGATGACAATCTTATCACTTAACTCAGATAAAAAAAAGAGCATTTACTCAAAATTTTATGATTGAGTAAATGCTCTCGCTAACTATACAGCTATATATTTTGGCGCTGTTATTTTCTATTGTAGATAGCAATAAAACTTCAATTTCACTCTAATGCTTGTTATAACTGTTTACTTATTTTCTTTCTCCCTGCACACCAATAACTACTTGCTCTACCGGGATGTCTACTTCTGCCAATTGTATAGCTTTATTCACTATAGCCATCAGCCCTGAACAGCAAGGAACTTCCATAATAGCTACTGTAATGCTGTTAATATCATTTACAGATAAAATTTGGGCCAATTTTTCTACATAGCTATTGCCATCATCCAGTTTTGGACATCCAATAGCCACACTTTTATCTTTTAAAAGTTGATTGTGAAACTCAGGATAAGCAAAAGGTACACAGTCAGCAGCTATTAGCAAGTCGCAATTTTCAAAGTAAGGTGCTTGTGGTGACAGTAGATGCATCTGCACAGGCCACTGCCTCAATTGTGAAACAGCCGGTTCTGATGTACTTTCTGCATCATTGGATTGTTCAGATTCGTTCTGCTGTGATTCATCTGCTGCAGCTATTTCATCATTTTTTAAAGTTTTTGCTTGGCTGCCTGGACAGCCACCTCCCATTTGCATGGGACGAGAACCTGGACATCCACC
>CAZKUS010000089.1:0-7651 GCA_964556025.1 uncultured Clostridia bacterium
GTTAAAGCCTTGGTGATGTTTTATCATCATTGAACTTTTACTGAAGCCAGGATATTGTAAGCAATCATGTTGACATAGTGGATATATTGTGATAAATTTTTAGAAGTGATAAAATGTCCGAATGAGTGTAGAAGTGGGAGGTGCAATAAAAATGAGAGAGAAAATCACTCTTGAGTGCACGGAATGTAAACAGAGAAACTACAAAAGCTTTAAAAATAAGCAAAACGATAAAGACAGAATTGAGTTAAAGAAATACTGCAAGTTTTGCCAAAGCCACATTCTTCATAAAGAGACCAAATAAACTGATTACTAGTAGTGTAACTGAAAAAAGTTTTGGGGAAACTTGACTTTAAAGGTGGGAATGGTATGGGTTTTATCAGAAAAGCTATAAACTTTGTAAAAGAGACCAAAGGAGAATTAAAAAAGGTTAATTGGCCTAATCGTCAACAGCTTATGGTCTACACAGGGGTAGTGTTGATGACCGTTGCCTTAGTTAGTATTTACTTTTGGATCTTAGACACTGGTTTTATGGGATTCATTCAATTAATTATTGATTAAATTTATTTAATAGGAGGGTAAGGGTCTGTTATAGATCCTGGACTAATTATGGAAAAACAGTGGTTTGTAGTTCATACGTATTCAGGGTATGAAAATAAGGTGAAGACGAATTTAGAAAAACGCGTGGACTCTATGGAGATGAATGATAGAATTTTCCGCGTCTTAGTTCCTACTGAAACTCAGTTGGAGATAAAGGATGGTAGGCGTAAGGAAAAGGAAAAGAAAGTTTTTCCTGGGTATGTCGTTGTGGAAATGGTAATGGATGAAGATTCATGGTATGTAGTACGCAATACCCCGGGTGTAACTGGTTTTGTAGGTTCAGGAACCAAACCGGTTCCTCTTAATGAAGATGAAGTTGCAAATATTATGAAACAAATGGGCTATGAAGAACCGAAAAAAGATGTCGGTTTAGAAGAAGGTCAAGAAGTAAGAATATTAGAAGGTCCATTTGAAAACTTTAGTGGTCAAATCGAGGAAATATACCCAGATAAAGAAAAATTAAAAGTAATGGTTTCTATGTTTGGACGTGAAACCCCTGTGGAATTAGATTTTAAACAAGTGGAAGAAGTATAAGCTGTCTAGTTTATTTTGAAAATACAATTAATCTGAATTTCTTCAGATGTAACTCTGCTTAATAGGAGGTGTAAAAGAATGGCCAAAAAAGTAATTCAAGTAATCAAGTTGCAGATAGAGGCCGGAAAAGCCACGCCTGCTCCGCCAGTTGGTCCAGCCTTGGGTCAACATGGTGTAAATATAATGTCTTTCTGTAAAGAGTTTAATGAGAAGACAGCTGACCAAGCGGGTATGCTTATACCAGTTGAAATCACTGTTTTTGAAGACCGGTCCTTCACATTTATTACTAAAACTCCTCCAGCTGCTATACTTTTGAAAAAAGCTGCTGGGATTGAGACTGCTAGTGGTGAACCTAATAGAAATAAAGTGGCTTCAGTAGGCAAAGATAAAGTTAAAGAAATTGCAGAAACTAAAATGCAAGATATGAATGCTGCTAATCTAGAAGCTGCTATGCGAATGGTAGAAGGTACTGCCAGAAGTATGGGCATAACAATAGAAGGATAATAAAACACGAGATGTGGGAGGGGAAATCCCGCCAAACCACAAGGAGGTATAAAAAATGGCCAAAAACAGAAGCAAAAAGTATCATGAGGTTATGGAAAAAGTAGACAGGACCAAATTGTATGAGCCGCAAGAAGCTTTGGAATTAGTCAGGGAAGCTGGTGGCGCTAATTTTGATGAAACTGTGGAAGTAGCTTGTCGTTTGGGAGTAAACCCTAAATACAATGACCAACAGGTGAGAGGTGCAATTGTCCTACCCAAAGGAACTGGAAAAACTGCCAAAGTAGCAGTTTTTGCTAAAGGCGACAAGGCACAAGAAGCTGAAAATGCTGGAGCGGACATTGTTGGTGCTGAAGAACTAGTGGGTAAAATTGAAGAAGGGTTTTTGGATTTTGATGTAGCTATTGCTACACCTGATATGATGAGTGTTGTGGGTAAACTGGGAAAAGTACTTGGGCCTAAAGGCTTAATGCCTAACCCTAAAGCTGGTACTGTTACTAACGAAATAGGTAAAGCTGTAGAAGAAGCTAAAGCAGGTAAAGTTGAATTTCGAGTAGACAGATCCGGAAATATTCATGTTCCTATTGGAAAACAGTCTTTCAATACTGAGAGTTTGCAAGAAAACTTTGATGCCCTTTTGGACGCTGTCGTTAAAGCCAAGCCTGCTGCTGCTAAAGGGCAGTATGTAAGAAGTGTAGCTGTATCAACTACTATGGGGCCCGGTATTAAGATAAATCCTCAACAGGTGGTATCTAAATAATTACATTTGAACATTTGCATTGAGATCAAGTTTGTGCTATGTTTATAGTGTTGTTTTATATTAATACAAAAGTTAAGACAAAAAAATACTTGAGCATTCGTAACCGAAGACAGTAGGTGCCTTACAGGCTTAATAACCTACCGAGGTTAGAGCTTATCACTAGGTGAAGTGTAGTTGTCGCTAACTGTATTTATGCGCCTGTGAGGTCTCTACCTGTCTCGGTTGAGACCTTTTTTTGTTTTAAAGCAGTTTGGGAGGTGAATAACTTGAAAAAAACTCGCCAGGAAAAAGAACAGATGGTGGCTGAAATCACAGATAAGCTATCCCGATCAGAAGGTGCCATCCTGGTTGATTACCGCGGCTTGGATGTGGCGCAAATATCTGAACTTCGCCGTCAAATGCGGGATTCAGGTGTAGACTTTAAAGTAGTCAAAAACACCTTGACCAGTATAGCGGCTCACAATGCGGGGATAGAAGGACTGGATCAGTACTTAGAAGGCCCAATCGGTATTGCCTTTGGATACGATGATCCGGTTTTACCGGCAAAGCTTCTGAACGATTTCGCTAAAGTAAATGAAGACCTAGAATTTAGAGCTGGATTGCTTGGTGACAGTGTGATTGGCGAAGAAAAAGTTAAGGAACTGGCAAAACTACCAAGCAGAGAAGAGATGCTTGGACGAGTCGCCGGTACTTTCCAAGCACCGATCGCTGGATTCGCCAGTACTTGTCAAGGAGTTATCAGGAAATTTGTTTATGCTGTGGAAGCTGTTAGGAAGGAAAAAGAAGAAGCGAGTTAATGGTTTACCATTGACTGTAACTAAACTAATTATCGAAAATTAATTATTTGTGAGGAGGTATTACTAATGTCTAAAGTACAAGAAGTTTTGGATATTGTTAAAGAAATGAGTGTATTGGAACTATCAGAATTAGTGAATGCTATGGAAGAAGAATTTGGTGTAAGCGCCGCTGCACCTGCACCTGCTGCTGCTCCAGCTGCAGACGGAGATGAAGGTGGAGAAGCCGCCGAACAAACTGAATTTGATGTTGTGTTAAACAATGCAGGTCAAAAGAAAATCCAGGTTATAAAAACTGTGAAAGAAGCTACTGGCATGGGCTTAAAAGAAGCTAAAGCTATGGCGGATGAACTTCCCAAAGCTGTTAAAGAAAAGGTTAGTAAAGAAGAAGCTGACGAATTGAAAGAAAAGATTGAAGAAGTAGGTGGAGAAGTAGAAATAAAGTAGTCGGATCTTTTATAAACCAATGTATAAATACTATTGATCGGACTCACAAGCTACGAAATTTGAATAGAGCACCTACCCGAACAGGTTAGGTGCTCTATTTACTTTAACCAGTAATATAAAAAATGGCTAAGAATTAAAGAATTTATATAAAAATATGCAACATTTTATTGACTTTATATCAGTGTTATGTTAATATCTAAAGATGCTATGAGACAATCGGAATATATATTTTCTAACTTAAAATGAACTAAGTTAGAATATTTTTTTTTAATCAGGAGAAAATAGATGGGATAGATGTCATCACTTCTGGTTTAAATTTTGGGTGTGAGGGGTGATACGTTTCTATGGTTAAACCTGTGACTGAAATTTCCAATCGGAGAAGTTTTTCGAAAATTGGAGAGGTTTACGAACTACCTGACCTGGTCGAAATTCAAAAAAAGTCATATCAATGGTTTTTGGATGAAGGGCTCAAGGAAATGTTTGAAGATATTTCTCCTATCGAAGACTTTACAGGCAGCTTAGTATTGGAGTTCGTCGATTATTCACTTGGCGAACCCAAGTATTCAGTGGAAGAATCTAAAGAGCGAGATGTAACCTATTCCGTTCCTCTTAAGGTAAAAGTTCGATTAGTTAATCAGGAAACGGGAGAGGTAAAAGAGCAAGAAGTGTTTATGGGTGACTTCCCAATGATGACTGAAAACGGTACTTTTATTATCAATGGTGCCGAACGAGTTATTGTAAGTCAGTTAGTGCGGTCTCCAGGTGCCTATTTTAGCAGTCAAGTGGATGCAAATGGAAATACACTGTATTCTGGCACAATAATACCTAACCGTGGTGCTTGGTTAGAGTTTGAAATGAACGCACAAAATGTAATTTCGGTTAGAGTAGATAGAACTAGAAAACTTCCAGTTACTGTTTTAATTCGAGCCTTGGGATATGGAACTGATGATGATATATTTCATTTATTTGGTGAAGATCCCAGAATTAAAGCTACTTTAGAAAAAGACCATACTGATTCTCACGAATCTGGTATCCTAGAGATCTATAAACGACTTAGACCAGGAGAACCTCTGAATGTAGAAAATGCGAAAAGCTTATTTGATTCACTGTTTTTTGATCCTAAAAGGTATGATTTGGCAAAAGTAGGTCGGTATAAAATCAATCAGAAATTAGAGTTCGGTGACAGGATTTTAAATAAGGTTGCTCGAGAGACTGTTGCAGATGAAGAAACCGGTGAAGTAATAGTTGAAGAAGGTAATGTTATAGATGGTGAGACTGCTGATAAATTGGAAAACTCAAGTGTTACCAGTGTGCGTATTGGATTAGAAGATGACGAACACGATTGTGTGATTATGTCAAACGGTCAGATAGACAACAATGTGAAAAACCTGAATAAACAAGATATAGTTGCATCAATAGGATATATACTTAATTTATTGGATGGATTAGGATTTGTAGATGATATTGACCATTTAGGTAACCGCAGATTGAGATGTGTTGGTGAACTATTACAGAACCAATTCAGAATTGGATTATCCAGAATGGAGAGAGTGGTTAGAGAACGTATGACCATTCAAGATGTGGATACTATCACTCCTTCAGCACTAATTAATATAAGGCCAGTAATTGCTTCCATCAAAGAGTTTTTTGGCAGTAGTCAGTTATCTCAATTTATGGACCAAACTAATCCGCTGGCTGAATTGACACATAAACGTAGGCTTAGTGCACTCGGACCTGGGGGGTTAAGTAGAGAAAGAGCAGGATTTGAGGTGCGAGACGTTCACCATTCACATTATGGTAGGATGTGTCCCATCGAGACACCGGAAGGTCCAAATATCGGCCTGATCAACTCTTTATCTACTTATGCCAGGGTGAACAAGTTCGGTTTTATGGAAACAGCTTATCGAAAAGTGGATAAAGAAACTGGATTAGTAACTGAGAAAATTGAATACCTCAGTGCTCATGAAGAAGATAAATACGTGGTAGCACAAGCCAACACTCCTTTGGATGGTAACGGTTACTTCGATACAGATCGAGTTACTGCACGTTACAGACATGATACTTTGATTACCAGTCCCAATAAAATTGACTATATGGATGTGTCGCCTCGTCAGCTAGTAAGTGTTGCTACGGCCCAGATACCTTTCTTGGAAAATGATGACGCTAACAGAGCTTTGATGGGTAGTAACATGCAGAGACAGGCTGTTCCATTATTGCAAACTGACTCACCTTTGGTGGGGACAGGATTAGAATACAAAACCGCTTATGATTCAGGATCTGTGATCAAAAGTAAATCAGAAGGAGTTGTGGACAGGGTCCAATCCAATGAAATTCGTATTAAACGCCATGATAAAGGTAAAGGTAGAATAATAAACGGTCGTACTGGTGAAATATTTGAAGGTGAAACAGGAGAAGTTCGAGCTGGATATGATATGTATAGACTTCAAAAGTTCCAGAGATCAAACCAAGGAACTTGTATCAATCAAGTGCCTATAGTAAGAGAAGGCGATGAAGTTACTCCTGAACAAGTTATTGCCGATGGACCTTCTACAGATAACGGAGAAATTGCTCTCGGTAAAAATGTACTGGTAGGGTTTATGCCTTGGGAAGGCTATAATTACGAAGACGCTATTCTCATAAGTGAAAAACTGGTTCAGGATGACACTTTTACTTCTGTTCATATTGAAGAATACGAAGCTGAAGCACGAGATGCTAAACTTGGTCCAGAAGAAATTACTCGTGATATTCCTAATGTAGGAGAAGATGCTCTTAAAAATTTGGATGAGCGCGGTATAATCAGAGTGGGGGCAGAAGTCAAGTCAGGAGATATCTTAGTGGGTAAAGTTACCCCAAAAGGTGAGACAGAACTTACAGCTGAAGAGCGACTGTTACGGGCTATCTTTGGTGAAAAAGCCAGAGAAGTTAGAGATACTTCATTAAAAGTACCTCACGGTGAACAAGGTATAGTGGTAGAAGTTAAAGTGTTCAATCGTGAGGATGGTGATGAACTACCTCCAGGTGTAAATCAACTAGTGAGAGTATATATAGCTCAAAAGCGAAAAATCTCCGAAGGGGATAAAATGGCAGGTCGTCACGGTAACAAGGGTGTAATCGCTAAGATACTTCCAGAAGAAGATATGCCATTTTTACCTGATGGCACACCACTGGAGATTATCTTGAGTCCATTAGGTGTTCCATCACGAATGAACTTAGGCCAGGTGTTTGAAACTCACTTAGGTTGGGCAGCAAAAGCGTTGGGCTTAAAAATGTCCACACCAGTTTTTGACGGAGCTAACGAAAATGAGATAATTGAAACATTAACTGAAGCCGGTTTACCCGAAACTGGAAAGACTAAGTTGGTTGATGGACGAACAGGTGAACCTTTTGATAATGAAGTGACTGTAGGTTACATTTACATGCTTAAGCTAGCACATTTGGTAGATGATAAGATACATGCTCGTTCTACTGGACCTTACTCTTTGGTTACACAGCAGCCATTAGGTGGGAAAGCCCAATTCGGCGGTCAGCGTTTTGGTGAAATGGAAGTTTGGGCATTAGAAGCTTACGGTGCCGCTTACACTCTTCAAGAAGTATTGACTGTCAAAAGTGATGATGTGGTAGGGCGTGTAAAAACTTATGAATCAATTGTAAAAGGAGAAAATGTACCAGAACCAGGAATTCCAGAATCTTTTAAAGTACTTATAAAAGAACTCCAAAGTTTAGGTATGGATGTAAAGGTTCTGAATGAAAAAGAAGGTATGGTTTCGATAAAAGATGGAGAAGGAAACGAAGAAGTGGTGTCTGTGGAGGACCTGAATTTGGACTTGAAGGATTTGGAACAAAGTGAGGAATAACTTGATTCGTATTCAGCGATACCACTTAAATGTTAGTTCAGAAGCTTATCCCGGGTTCATCCGGGATGAGCCCTTCGAGTCTAGTGATAATCGTTCGCCATTATTGGTAAAGAAGGGAGAGATGGCCCTTGATATATTTCAATAGTTTTAATGCTTTAAAAATT
>CAZKUS010000090.1:0-4100 GCA_964556025.1 uncultured Clostridia bacterium
TAGAACGGTGGTTCCTCTCAGAGCTATTGGTGAAGCCTTAGGAGTGTCAGTAGACTGGACGGGTGAGAAAGTTGAAATTGAAAGTGAATCTATTAATCATGATAGGATTGCCTGGATGAACCAAGGAGGAAGTGTTCAAACAGATGAAGGTAAAGTGGAAGCTGTACAAGCAGCTGTTTCTAATCATGGAAGTTTGGGAGAAAGCACTGTACAAAAATTATTGGAAAGAGCAGATGAACTGGATTTGGATATAGACTTATTGTTAGGGCTCGCCCGTGTTGAGAGTAATTTTGATGAAGAAAATGTTAGTAATCAAGGTGCTGTAGGTCTTTTCCAAATGATGCCAGGGACTGCTTCGAAATTGGCAAGTGAACAGGGATGGGATTATGACCGTGACATGTTATTTGATCCGGAATACAATATTAAGTTATCAACTAAGTACTTGAGACAGAATTTAGACCGCTATGATGGGGATGTCCATAAAGCCTTAACTGCTTATAATCGTGGTGCTGTTGGATTGGAAAGCTATATCGAAACTCATGGGACTGCTGTGAGTGATTTTTCAGAAATGGTATTGGAAAAAGCTGATAAATATGGTGGATTTGTCGAACAAGAACTTTTTGATTAACTATATGTTTAACGAATAAATTATTTATTTATGACCTTGAGTTATTAGAGCTGTTTTTAGAACTAAGTGCAACCCCGTATTTTTGCACTTTCCTAGAAGCAGCTTTTTTTGGTTCAACCTGTATTTAGTCAACTATTTCGACTAAATACAGAGGTAAAAAAGTACAATCTATAGAATATTTTACTTAATAAATATAATTATGTTATTGAAAAACAACTTAAACTGAGCCTTTTATTAAAAGGATGTTTTGCAGAGTAGCTAAGTATTGATGTATAATAAATTCACAGTAAATTAATAAAATCAAGAAGATAGATTAGGGGGGGACTTTTTTGAGTAAAATAGCCATTGCTACTGACAGCACGGCGGATATTCCACCGGAAATTTGTAAACAAAATAATATTTATGTAATGCCACTTTCTATAGTACATGGTGACCAGATTTATCAGGATGGGATTGATATTAAGTCAGAAGAATTTTATGACTTATTAGCGCGAACGGATACTCTACCTAAATCCTCACAACCATCACCACAAGATTTTGAACAGTTCTATCATGAACTTCTTCAAAGTTATGATAAAATAATTTCCATTCACTTATCATCAGGCTTAAGCGGAACAGTAAATGCTGCCTATCAAGCTGGAAAAAATTTTCCCAATCGTGTTGATGTGTTTGATTCAAAATCGATTAGTGTCGGAATTGCATTACAGGTGTTGGAAGCAGTTGAGAAAATACAAAAGGGGTGGCAAGTTGAAGCTATTTTAGGTATGTTGACATCCATTAGGGACAATGTAGAGACTATATTCACTTTAGATACGTTAGAATA
This sequence comes from uncultured Clostridia bacterium, assembly GCA_964556025.1. GTDB lineage: Bacteria > Bacillota > Natranaerobiia > Natranaerobiales > Natranaerobiaceae > Natranaerobius. Next base: position 1,452 of record CAZKUS010000090.1, read on the forward strand.
TTTACAAAAAGGTGGAAGAATAGGTAAAGTTTCTAGTATGGTAGGTTCTTTTTTCAATGTAAAGCCAATAATTAGAGTAGAAGACGGGATATATGTCCCTTATGGCAAAACTAGAAGCCGGGGAGCGGCTTTAACTAAAATCGCCAGTAGTTTACAAAAATTAGCTCACGGTAGATCGCCGAAAAAAGTAGCTATAGCTAATGGCAAAGGAGCTGAATCTGCCCAGGAGTTGAAAAAACTTTTAGTAGAACAGTTTGATCTAGACCCCATAATCGATAGTAGTGTTGGTCCTGTAATTGGAGTTCACACAGGCCCTGGGACAGTTGGTGCTGCAGTGTTATACGATGAAGAATAAAGTGATGGGGGATTGATATGGAAAGAAGAAAATTTCTTCTTTATACTGGTAAGATGTTGGGTATAAAGGTGGTATTATTAATGCCAGGTTGTAATTTTATACCTCTTAACGAGGATGATTCTGTTAGGTTAGATGAGGAAGCTTCGGAAGATGATTTAATAAGAGAAGCTATGTTCTATGAACAAAAAGAAAACAAAAAAGTGGAATGTCACCTCTGTTTTAGAGAATGTGAGATTGAATCAGACGAAAGGGGTTTTTGCCATAACAGAGAAAACCGAGAAAGAACATTGTATAATATAGTATATGGTCGTCCATCTGCTGTACAGATTGATCCAGTGGAGAAAGAACCCCAACATCATTTTTTGCCCGGTAGTGAAATTCTTTGTGTAGGTACTGCCGGCTGTAATTTTCGTTGTCGGTATTGCCATAATCACCACTTGTCACAACAGAGCATTGATGAATTACAATATGAAAAATTGCCTCCCGAACAGTTAGTAGAAGAAGCTAAAAATCAGCAAGTATCTGCTATATCTTTCACTTATAATGAACCTACATCTCTGTATGAATACATGTATGATACTGCTAAAAAAGCTCAGGAGCAGGGAGTAAAGGTGATTTTTCACACTAATGGAAGTATGAAATCACAACCATTAAAAAAGTTATTGGAGTATGTAGATTCAGTCACAGTAGATTTGAAGGGGATTGAAGAGGAATTTTATCGAGATATTTCTCAAGCGGAATTATCTCCGGTTTTAGATACTCTACAAGATATTGCTGATTCCGATGCATGGTTAGAGATTGTCAATTTAGTGGTTACTGATTTAAATGATAAACCTGAACAAATTGAAGAAATGTGTTCATGGATTGTCAAAGAACTTGGAAGTGATATTCCCCTGCATTTCACTAGGTTTACTCCTAGTTATAAAATGACGGACACTGTACCCACACCTGTGGAAAGGTTGGAAGATGCCCTGGAAATAGCTCTGGATCAGGGAATTAAGTTTGTCACTATTGGAAACGTACCAGGGCATGAACACAACTCTACATTCTGTCCTCATTGTGGTTCTATACTCATAGGTCGGGATCATTTTACTGTTATAGAAAATAATTTAGATGATAACAAGTGTCAAAACTGCGGAGAAGAGATACCCGGGGTGTGGAATAAATCATGATTTCCGTTGAAAAAATATTTTTTAATTTGAAAACATATATAAGTAGGTATACTTACCAGCAATCAAAAATATTAAGATTAAGTACTTTTACCATTGGTCTAAGTGGGATGATTGGTCAGTTAATTCTACTTCGAGAACTGATGGTAACTTTTTATGGTAATGAATTGATTATAGGTATTGTTATATCAAATTGGCTGTTAATTGAAGCTTTGGGCAGTCTAGTAGGTGGTAAACTAACCAATAAAAAAACAAGTAGTAAATTGTTTTATATTTTGGCAGTGACGTGTTACGGTATATTATTACCCTTGGCTGTAGTTTTGGCTAGAACAGTTACAGTCATAATGTTTGATTTATTACCTGGTGAGACATTGGGGCTTTGGGAGCACTTTATCTCCTCAGTAATTGTGCTGTTTTTACCTGCTTTTATTCACGGTATGCTCTATCCTCTAGCAGCAGATTTAGTATCAGAAGCAAGTACTGTATATGTATGGGAAAATTTTGGGACACTATCAGGAAGTATATTGTTTTCGGTAGTTTTAGTTAATTTATTCCAAACTCTAAATATTGCTTTAGGGATTTTTTTAATCCATATTTTCATAGGATTACTCCTGTTTAAATTATTTTACCCGATTTTTTTAAAAAGCAGATTGCTTATTTCAAGTTGTTGTTTGTTAGCAACAATTGTTATTATAATCACTTTTGGGTTTGGACAAAATCTCCATAATATGAGTTTAGATTATCAGTGGTGGGGTCTTAATGTAGTTCACTATGAAAATACTCCTTACGGGAATATTACTGTAACAGAAAGTAGTGGAGAATACACATTTTATTATGACGGTCGTCCGCTTTTTTCTGCTCCTACTCCTGATAAGAGTAGAATCTATGATTATATTCATACTGCTAAATTAACACATGAAAATCCTCAACAGGTGTTAAGCTTAGGTGGGGGGGTAGGAGGTAATATTGAGGCTACCTTAGACCATGATGTGGATCATGTCAGCTATGTAGAACTGGACCCAGGGTTAATTGAGATTGTTGAAAGGGTTCCCTTATCTCCCATTGAAGATGAACTGAATGATGATAGGGTTGAAATTGTTGAACAAGACCCTAGACGTTTTGTTC
>CAZKUS010000090.1:4110-7568 GCA_964556025.1 uncultured Clostridia bacterium
AAAAGCAGTATGATTTTATTAATATGGGATTTGTAATACCTGAAACTTTACAAACTAATCGGTTGTTCACAGAAGAATTTTATCATCATGTTAACGAAAATTTAGCCAAAGACGGGATATTGTCTATCGCTTTACCTGGATCTAGAGAGTATATGAGTCAAGAACTGATTAATTTGAATTCATCTATATTTTATACACTGTCAAGTGTATTTGATAATGTAGAAATTGTACCAGGGGAAGACAATATTTTACTGGCCTCCGAATCAGAAATTGAATTAGATCCGGAAGTATTGGCAAATAGATTGGAAGATAGAGAGTTAAGTACAGATATGATTTCACCTGGACATTTGGAACACCGATTGGACTCCAATGTAATTGAAAATGTTCGTAATGAACTCAAATTAAATGGTAATAGTGAGATAATTATAAACAGAGATTTTGAACCTGTGGGCTTCTTTTATACCTTGCAATATTGGGGCAGTATGTTTTCACAAGAAATGGCTGTGATTATGGATTCGTTAGATAATATAACTATAAGTTATTTGATGCTCATGATAGCTATAGTTGTACTTGTACTATATGCGTTTACTAATATCAAAATAAAGAAAGGTGATTTTAAAGAACAGCCAACTAAGGTTAATAAGATTATAGCATTTTCAATATTTATTACTGGCGCTTTGGGAATGGCATTTGATCTATTTATTATATTTATTTTTCAAACTGTTTACGGCCAAGCTTATCAGATGACCGGGTTATTGCTCGGCTGTTTTATGCTAGGAATTTATGGAGGCAGTAAGATTGTACTGACAAAAATACGTAAAAATTGCAATTTAAATATTCCTAAACTTTTTATGATAAGTGAGCTATTGTTGATACTTTCTATTTTGGGTTTGGCTGTTATGACTGTTTTTGTTTACAATTTTATGTTTGCTATATCAGCCCCAATAATAATAGCAATTTTTGTATTATTTGCAATTACAGCTGGTTTGCCTATAGGAATACAGTTCCCGGTAGCTATTCAATTAATGACAAATTTAAATAAGTTTCAAAATCAAAAGTTAAACTCAACAACAATTGATTCAGAACCTAAAAGTGCTAGTTTATTGTATTCAGCTGATTTAATAGGTGGATGGTTGGCTGGCTTGATTACTTCAGTATTTTTATTTCCGGTATTAGGATTGGTCCAAAGTTTACTCGTACTTGGGTCATTGAAATTAGGAACGTTATTATTATCTTCAAAAGCACTACTAAACTTCCACTTTGTTAAAATAATTAGCAAGAAGGTTAAACATTAGATTAAGTAGAATAATTCTTTTAGGTTAGTTCTGTTATATTCAGTTATTGAGTTAATGACTATTTTAATTTTAGGCTTGTTAAAGTTCAATTGAAGAGATCAGCTATCAACAATATAATATAATAGCGCTTAATTTTAATTAGACCTTTAGCTAAAAGGTAAATTTATGTCTACAAAATGTAGATTTATTTTGTAAGTATAAACTGCTTGTAATATAATGAACTTATCGAGCAAAATTAAGTCAGGGGGCATGGCATGAATAGTAAATTAGCTGTAGGAATTTTTTTGGTGATCTTTTTACTCGTATCAGCTGGTTCAATTGCACACTTTGTAACTGAGTGGCAGTGGTTTTCTAGTTTAGATTATTTGGATTTGTTAGTAATGCCCACAGCTATTCAAGTGGGAGTTTCAATTGTGGCATTTGTGATTGGGACAGTATTTTTTTATGTAAATTTGAATACATTGACACAGTATCTGTTGACTCCTCAAGAACAAGTGAAGTTATATGAGAGTAAATACGCTCAGATACTGGATACGATTCAGTCATTTGGCAAATGGGCAAAACTGGGTATATCAGCTTTTTTAGGTATACTGTGGACTGGGTTGTTTCAAGGTATGTGGTTACAGATTGTTTATTTATTTTTTGGAGAAAACACAGGTGAAGTGGATCCGGTTTATAATTTAGATATTTCTTTTTATCTATTTAGATTACCGTTTTTTCAACAAGTTGTCGCTGCTTTTATGAGTCTTTTTGCAGTTACTTTGGTAGCAGTTATTATGGTTTATGTATTGCGCGGTTTTGTTACATGGGGATCGATTAAAGGTGATAATTCATTCCCCGCTGGAAGAGGTGCATTAAAACACATTAACTTAGTTATGGGCTTATTGTTACTGACATTAGCATTGAATGCTTTTCTAGGTAGGTTTGCACTGTTGTTTTCTGAGACTGGAGCTGTATATGGTGCCGGTTATACTGATATTCATGTTACTCAACATGTGTATACCGTATTAGCTATCATTGGAGTACTTGGATTTGTAATTAGTTTGGTAAATGTTAAGCTCTATAAATTTAAATTGGTGTTTTTATCTTTAGGGGCTTTTATAGTTGTATCAATATTGGGTGGTGTCGGTGGTCAAATAGTACAATCGACCATTGTTTCTCCCAATGAGTTGAGTCGGGAGTATCCTTTTATTGAGAATCACTTAGAGATGACCCGGTCCGCCTATGATTTGGACAATATAACAGAAGAAACATGGGAAGTGGAAGTAGAAGGAGAAATGGAAGACACTGCTGAAACTGACGATTTGGACGAAGATGAGTTAGAAGACTTGGAAGATATGGACGAAATAGATACTGATGAATTACCGCCTCCTGATCTAGATGAAACAGTCATGGAGAACATGAGGTTACTGGATTATCGTCCTGTTAAGGATGTTTACAGAGAGGCTCAGGAATATCGGGAATACTATCATTTTAATGATGTAAATGTATCCAGATATCATGTAGATGATGAGTACCATCAAGTAATGTTGTCCGCTAGAGAACTGGATGTGGACAGATTAGGAGCAAATGCTCAAACTCCGGTAAACCGCCATTTAAAATATACCCATGGTTATGGGTTGGCCATGAGTCCTGTGGGGCAATTTACTGATGGCGGTATGCCCGAATATTACGTACAGGATATGCCGATTCAAGATAATTTGGGCTTAGATATTGAACGACCGGAACTGTATTTTGGTGAATTGACCAATGATTTTGCTTTGGTAAACACTGATGTAGAAGAATTTCATTATCCGGGCCAAGAAGAGGTGGATCTGACCTATCAGGGAGAATCAGGTGTGGATATGAATTTTCTCAATAGAATTTTATTTGCAATCAGGGAAAGAAGTGCTTTCTTGCTATTTTCCCAAGAATATTCCTCTGATAGTCAGATATTGATAAATCGCAATATTCAAGATCGTGTTGAAAGAATTGCTCCATTTTTAGAATATGATGATGATCCTTACCTGGCAGTAGCTGATGGAGGATTGAACTGGATAATTGATGCTTATGTTACCAGTGACAACTTCCCTTACAGCAGCCCTTTCAGAGGTGATGATAATAAGATAAAGAATCCTGTAAAAGAGGTTATAGACGCTTATAGTGGGAAACCTACATTTTATT
>CAZKUS010000091.1:0-1519 GCA_964556025.1 uncultured Clostridia bacterium
AGGAGCCAATTTCAACCGAGAAAATGAAGTTGACAACATTAAAGCGAAAACCTTGATTTTAGCTGGGAACGGAGATAAAGTGGTTCCATCAAAAAATGCCGAGTTACTGCATCAGAAAATCCCTGATTCTCAATTGCAGATACTTTCTCAAGGTGGTCACCTATTTAACATGGAATTACCTGAACGTTCAAATCAAATGATCAGAGAATTTTTGAAGGAGGAGTAATCGTTGGCAATGTCGGGGGAAAATGCGATTATTACAGGAACCGGTAAATATTTACCAGCCAATTTATATACAAATAAAGATATTGAAAAGATTTTAGGGAAGCAATTGAGTGATGGTTTAGAGACAAAATTGGGGATTAAACAGCGTTATTTCACCGGTGAGGAAGAAAGTACAGCTGATATGGCAGTTGCAGCAGGAGCTGATGCTATATCTGACGCAGGTTTGGCAAAAAAAGATATTGATCTGGTGATTGTGGCGACTGATACACCAGAATATATTACACCGGCGACCTCTTCGGTAGTGCAGGGGAGGCTAGAAATTTTCAATGCAGGGACATTTGATTTAAATGCTTCCTGTGCTGGTTTTGTCAGTGGTATGGAAGTGTCTTCCCATATGATTGCAAGCGGTGGTTATCGTCACATCTTGTTAATTGGTGTTTACAATATGTCAAAATTTATTGATGAAGCCGATGCCTCGGCTCTGCCAATTTTTGCTGATGGAGCGGGGGCAGTAGTGATTTCCGCAACTGATGAAGAAAGAGGTTTTTTAAGCGGCAAAATGATTGCTGATGGTACTCAATATGATTTTTTAGGCATATATGGCGGTGGTGCTAAAAACCCCATGACTCAAGAAAGATTGGATAACAAAGAGCATAAATTGACTTTTTTAAAACCACTACCTCCTGATCGCAATATCAAATTATGGCCACCATTGATACAGGAGTTATTAGATCAACATGAACTGACTTATCAAGACATTGACCACATTCTATTTACACAGATCAATAAAATGGTGATTGAAGAAGTTATGAGTATAATTGATCTACCTGAAGAAAAGACCACCTACATTATGGGAGAATACGGTTACACGGGGTCATCATGTATTCCCATTGCCTTAAATAAAGCTCTGGCTGAACAAAAAATAAAACCAGGAGATCTGGTGCTGTTTGTTGGATCAGGTGTAGGTTTTGCAGTTGCCGCGGCAGCTTTCAGATGGTGAGAAAGATCAGATAAAATTTAAATTAAATTCTTTTTCAGGTCTAATTAGTTATCAACTGACTAGGATAAAAATGCAAATTAATGCACTTTTTATTCTAGTCAGTTATTATTTTGTTTCATTAGTATTTATAATTTTTACCTATTTTAAATCCTTACTAGCTCTTGTCAAAAATATTTGCTCTGTGATATCTTATAACCGGAATAAATAGGGTGAGTAGAAATTAGCTCTTTTATTCTTGTATATATGGCTATTTGCTTTTTTATAATTGGATATAGACATAACTGATGGCAACTG
>CAZKUS010000091.1:1619-7450 GCA_964556025.1 uncultured Clostridia bacterium
TGTCAAAAAGGCAGATACTAGCTTTATCATTACTTGGAGCTACTGGATATGGATTCTTTTCTAGTCTCTATTTTCACGGTGTATCAATGATTCCCGCATCAATGGCTGGTTTTCTCTTATTTACTTATCCAATAATTGTTTGTTTAATGGCATATCTAACAGGCGAAGAGTCAATGGACTCTAATAAATTAATGGCTCTGGCCGTATCATTAACAGGTTCTACCCTGGTGCTCGGACCGGTAGTCGAGCAAGTGGAATGGTATGGCGTAAGTTTAGTTATGTTGGCGGCTTTTTTGTACTCTATGTACGTGGTCGGAAGTGGAAGAATCTTAAAAAAGGTACACTGGTTCCCGGCTTCTGCAGTGTTGACAGTATCTTGTGCCGGATTTTTTCTAATTAGGGATTTATTCATGAATAATGGTAGAACTCTTTTGGAAGTTAATAGTACAGCGCTATATTACGGTACTGTTTTAGGTGTATTCTCAACTTTCCTGGCCATAGGTTGTTTTTATTTGGGTCTGAGTATTATCGGTCCTTCAAAAGCTTCAATCATTAGTACATTAGAACCTGTAGTTACAGCATGTCTATCAGCCTTAGTTTTTAGTGAACAGATGACGGTTTTGCAAATATTCGGTGCATCTTTTATACTATTTGCAATATTAATCCTACAAAAAGCTCGGGAAGCCAAGCCAGCTGGAAAGAGAACTTCTTTTTTAAAGAAAATTATCAAGAAAAATGGCTCTTATAGAAAAGATAGGCCTCAAACGCGTTGATATATAATATTAAAAAGGTTGCCCCTTTATTGGCAACCTTTTTAAATACTATACATTTTAGTTCAGGATCAATCAAAGTTTAAGGTTGATAGCAATAAATACTTCAATTGAAGTATTGTTGCTACTAACAACAGAGTGGAACAGAGCCTTAATTTAAGATATCGGTTTTATCAGGTGGTGGTGATATCAGGCAGAAAAAACCTCCCAAAAGAGGGAATAACATCATGAACACTATAATTTCAAAATAACCCCCGAATAGATCGTAAGAAGCACCGAAGGGAAGCGGACCTAAAGCAGACCCTATTACCATAGCCGTAGTTGCGATTCCTCGGATGCTGCCTAGATGGTTTCTTCCAAAATAATTGGGCCACAGTACATTGGTGCTCACTTTTTCAAAAGCTGAGAATGCTCCGTGCATTATCCCATACAATACTAAGATCCACGGCGATTCACCTAGCAAAATCAGGCTTAAAGTAATGGTGAAAATAAAAAAATTAGCAGCTTTTACTAAATGAACAGGAATTTTATCTAAAATGTATCCAGCTACAAAAGTATTACCAAGTTCTGTAAAGGCAAATATACTTAAAATCGTTGCTGCAAACCCTGATGAATAACCCTTTTCTCCAATAATGGAAACCATATGAAAAACTAGTCCTGTATTTATCATGGCGGGGATAGCTGTAACTATTAAAAATAACCAGAAACATCTAGTTTGTTTGGCTTCGTTTAATGTCCAAGATTCTCTTTGATCATAAACTGAAGATAAAGTTTCATCTTGGCTATTATCCTTATTAGAATAGTCGTTTCTAGTATCTGTTTGTAAATAACTGTTTCCATCGGGTAGTTCACCGATATTTTCTGGTTTATTGCGCACGAAAATTCGACCTATTGGAGCCATAAAAACTATCAATAGTAGTGCCCAAAATCTCCAAGCATTTTCCACACCTAAATTGCTAATCATAAATTCATTTAAGGGAGGAAAAACAGCGGAAGCCAAACTTCCCCCAATAGCCATTATGCTCAGAGCGATACCTCGTCTTTTTTCAAACCACTGTGGTATTAGAGTGTTTGGTATGAGTGTCATGGACCCTTGTCCAAACATGCGCAAAAATAAAAAACCTACGATTAACATAGTGGGAAATTGAACAAAGCTCATCCAAATGCAAGTTATTCCTAGTAAAATTGGAATAATTGCGTACATCTTCTGATGACCTTTTCCATCTATAACTTTGCCCACAAATGTCAAACTAAACCCGGAAATTAAGGTGGCAGTAGAATAAAAACCCGATACTAAGGAACGGCTCCATCCCAATTCTTCTACATAGTAATCTATAAATATGGAGATTGAATAAGTCTGTCCAGGTCCAGAAAAGAATAAGCTTAAAGCTCCTAAAACTACTATGATCCAACCATAATAAAACGAGGTCTGTATAGGTGGTTTTCTAGGATTAATAAGTGATGATAAACTCATAAATAGTGAAGCTCCTTTATAGTGTGATGTTACTATAATCTATTGCCATCAACAAAAGAACATAACAGCACTTGAATCAAAACAACCACAGGTTAGAGTATCTCAATTTATAAAAATTGTCAATTTAAGACTTCTAGAGCTTTAAGACTTCTAGAGCTCTTGCTTTTCTATGAGTAAGATCGGCAAAGAACCAGCTGAATATGTGGTTTTAATATTTTAATTGGAGGAAAATGCACTTATGTTACAGAAAATACTGTCGGAGGTGATGAACTTGAAATCAACTACAGAATATTTATGGTTTGAAACGAAAACCAGGCGTGATTTTATCAACATTACGCCAAAAGTTGAGCAGGTGGTAAATCAAAGTGGTGTTAAGGAAGGGCTCTGTTTGGTCAATGCTATGCATTTGACTGCTAGCGTATTTATCAATGATGACGAATCTGGTCTTCATCAAGACTACGAAAAGTGGCTGGAAGAATTGGCTCCTCATGAGCCGGTATCACAGTACGCGCATAACACTGTGGAAGACAATGCTGACGCTCATATGAAGCGCCAAGTAATGGGGAGAGAAGTGGTAGTGGCAATAACTGATGGGAAACTAGACTTTGGACCTTGGGAACAGATTTTTTACGGCGAATTTGATGGGCGCAGACCTAAGAGGGTGCTGGTTAAAGTTATTGGGGAATAGCAAGAATAAATGTAGAGTCTGCGACTTATTTCAAACAGCTGCCAGCTATAGTAGTAATCTTTGTTTTAGCTGCTCAATATGCCGTTCGATTGCGTCTGGATAGTCATATCCACCTAAATCATCTATTTTATTACTCACCTGTTGATACAAACTGATTCTACTCATATCTGATAAATTTCTATATACACCCATACGACGACCCAATTGATAATTTAATCGTTTTTCAAAAGGCATAGACAAATAACTATCTATATATTTTATCAGCGATTGTTTTTGAACTGGCAGCTGCCCTTTTAATCCTTCAAATAGATTTAAGCGGTGGTCACAGGTTAAAAAAGTATTACAGTTTAGATTTTTTATTAGCTCTCGCTGTTCTGTGATAATTTCATCGTCATTTAAAGGAGTGAATTCACCTTCGGTTATTAATCTGTGTAAGGGTCCGTTAGGGGGAATACTTAAAGTCCGAAGTCTGACAAAATTAGGGTTTACCTGATTTATTACATAGGCGGTATCTTTAGCGTGTTCTTTAGAAAGCTCCCTTCCTCCCAAACCCAAAATCACATACATAGTCAAAGTTATTCCTGAAGATACTGTTTTTATTCCTCCTGCTATTTGTTCTTTGGTACTAACACCTTTATTCATTAATTTTAATACTTGGTCATTTCCTGATTCCAATCCCATATGAATTCTAGACAAACCAGCAAGTTGAAATTTTGACAGATCTGAGGAATCTCTGTTAGTAAGGGTTTTGCTTCTGGAATAACATGTGATATTTGTGACAGTGGGGAGCTTATTGGAAATGTGGTTTAAGATAGTGATTAACTCATGAGGTGGAATGACCAACGCATCAGCATCTTGTAAAAAAACTTTTTTTCCTCCCATATACAGCCAATAGGCAATCTGACTCAAAGAAGAATTGATGCTGTATAAACTACTAACTGTATGTTTTGATATTTTCGCTCCTGGTGAAAAATCAGTAGTTCTTGTCGATTTGGTATGTCTGATATGACCATCCCATTTGATAATATTCTGTATTTCCCGGGAAATATCGTCAATTTCTGTCAGCACCTCTTGGACGTTTCGTTTATCAAAGTTTTCTTGATCGTATAGAGGACAGAATAAACAGCGATTCCAAGTGCAATTCCTGACAACTCTTAATAGTAAACTGTCGAATTCACTAGGGGGACGAATAGGTCCCAGTTCTCTATTGATTTTTGCACTTTGTATGTATGCAGTTAGACTTTTATCAGACAAAAAACCACTCCTAAAAGCAATCTGACTTTATCTTAACTGAATTGGCAGTCATTCGCAAGTGAATAGTTCCAATATATAGGAGGTGAAATTATGAGGGGAATTTCTTCACAACTTTATCAACACATAATGGAACAAAATCGTACTACTCCATATCACCGTTTACTAGAAATGAACATAACAGAACTATCTGAAGGTTTTTGTAGAGCTGAATTGAAGGTAGCCAGAAAACATATGAATCCAATGGATATAACTCATGGAGGAGTTGGTTTCTCCATACTGGATGTGGTGATGGGGACTGCAGTTACAACCACAGGAGTTAAATCTACTACTGTCGAGATGAATATCAATTATTTCAGTCCTTCTTTTGAAGGAGACTGCTTAACTGCAGAGGGATGGATAATCAGACAAGGGAAAAGTATTATTGTAGCTGAAGGGGAGTTGTTAAAAGGAAATGAAAAAATCGCAATTTCTAGACAAACCATGAAAAATTTAGGGAAACTGGAAATATAAAGACGCTGATATTAACAATGGAATATAACAAACCAAAAATTAAAAGACCTGCATACCAAGATTATAAAAATTTTGCTTTTGATTATCGCGTCATGGTATGCAGGAAGCTTAATAGCTAATATATCATTTTCGACAGCTGATCAGTCATGATAAATGGTTAATTCAAGGTCTTGATAATCTCCGGTGATGAGGGCTGTATCTGTTGGGTAAGTAATAGCTTGAGTAACAGCTTCATCGGGGTCTGGATCTGAAGTACTAATTTCAACAATTAAACTGTTATTATCAGTTACTTTTAAAATATTTTCTATAGTAATCTCGTATCCCCCGGTTGGTTTTTCACCTCTACTAACTTGAAGTTGTGTATGAGTTTCTCCATCTTTTTCAGTGATTTCTCGACTTATACCTGCTTCTGTGCGCTGGTATTGAGATACTTGTTCTGGTCTCTGAAAATCAATTTCTGATTTTTCCTCAGGAAGTTCGTCAATTACCGAATCTTTTTCTTTATTAATAAAATCTACTTTTCCTTTTGTACCTTCCGCATTATTCATTGTCATAATCACAGATTCTGAATCATGGTCATACTCAACTTGTTTTTCCCATATATAATCAAAAAACTCTGGTGAAACCAAAACTCTTCCATCTGTTATCTCTGCTGGGTAACTCATTTCAAATGTCTCGCCATTGACCTTTACTTGACTATTTCCAACAGAAACAGAAGTATTTTTGTCCTCAGATCTAATATCTACCTGTTGATCTGCTGAATTCCAACTTACAAATCCACCTAACTCTTCGGAAACAAGTCTAATAGGAATTAACTCCTTTTCTGTTTCTTTGAGTGCTTGACTTATATTTTCATCTAAATTTAAATCGATCTGATCAGGTAAATTATTTGCAGCTACTAAACTGGTTGTACTTATTAAAACTCCAACACTAATCGATACAATAATCTTTTTCATAATAATTCCCCCCTATTTTGTATTTCACTTATAAAGACGAAAACCTTGGATAGAAAGTAATGTTTCATATGATTTAGCTATAGTTCTACTGTTAGCCCGTTCTTTTTAATTGGCTCAGTTAAAGTTGAGAGTTTTAGATGTATCAAAATTAGCATTTAAAGTGAAATTGAAGTTTTATT
>CAZKUS010000092.1:0-7394 GCA_964556025.1 uncultured Clostridia bacterium
GGCTTTAGCTGAAATAATTTTGTCTATCACGCCCTGATTATTTTCCCATAAGTTTTCATCAAGAGCCACTCCGATAACTCTACGCAGTTCTTCTTTAGATGAATATTCACCACCACCCTGCTGCATCATTTCCAAAGTCTCTTGGGGTATGGGAATACTATTTGGACCGCCAAAAGAAGTTGCACATAAAATTAATTTATTGACCCTTTGGGGATAGGTGATGGCCAGTTCTTGAGCTATAAAGCCACCTAGGGAAACGCCTAATATATGTGCTCTGTCAATATCCAGACCTTCCATAAGCGCCACCGTATCTTGGGCAAACTGAGCAACTGAATAAGGTTCATCTGGTTTATCGCTCTTTCCTACCCCTCTGTTGTCAAACGTTATCACCTGAAAATCCTGGGACAATTCTTTTACCTGATCATCCCACATCCAACTGGCATAACCCAAACCGGCAATTAGAATTAGCGGTTCACCTTTACCATAAATTTCATAATACAGTTCAATTCCATTGGCTTCAATTTTGGGCATAATTTCATCCCCTTTCGGTACTATTCACCAAATTCCCTAAAATCTGTGATTAACTCAAACATATACTCTTCATCATCTTCTTCAACGACTTCGCTTACAGCCATGTGTGTTACTCCTTCTCTCACTCCAGGTTCAAAGGAAATCTCTGGTGCCAAACCTTCGGTAAAGTGTAAGTTATCCATTGCTTCTACATAATTTTCCCATGTCAAGTCTTCTCCAGTTTCCTCTACTCCAGCTACAAAAGTTTCGGCAGCAACCCAACCAGCCATGGTATATGCATTGATAGGTTCATCGGGGTGATACTCTTCCATATTTTCATACAAGGGCTCAAGTCCTTCTTCATCCATTTCCAGCCAAGCTAATGAATAAAGGTCAGTAATCACATTGGGAGCAGCTGGTGCAGCCATTTCTAAGAACGAATCATCGGTATTGGAATAAGTAGTCAAGATAGGGACTTCATAAGAGGCATCTTCGAAATCTCCCAATAGGTTAGCTCCATCTTCGGAAAGGGCGTACATTAGTACCATATCTGGATCTTGATCTCTAGCTAATTGTATCTGACTGGAAAAGTCAGTATCTCCAGGATTGAAAGAAATTTCTCCATCTTCATCCAATGCATCTTCTCTGCCCATTTCTTCTAAACCTGCTCTCACACCTTCAAGACCGTCTTGACCCACATCATCGTTAGAATAGATAACGACGATATCATCAGCATCAAACTCTTCTAGAGCGTACTCTGCCATAATTTTTCCTTCATAATCGTATATGGGCTGTACTGGGAAGAAATTTTCTCCAGCTTCTCTAAATTCAGAAGCTCCACCACCAAAATAGACAGAAGGTATGCCTTCTTCATGCACCATATCCATTGTAGCCAGTATACCCGGAGTTCCCAATTGACCTACTATGGCAAAAACTTCTTCTTCGTAGATTAGTGTTTCCATACCCGACATAGCATTATCAGGTTCAAATTCGTCATCTTGAATAATCAATTCTACCTCACGGCCATCTACACCGCCTTGTTCATTCAACATTTGGAAGTAAGCATCCATTCCTGCGTAATACGGGCCTCCCATAAAAGCAAAGGGGCCTGATTGTGGACCTACACTGCCAACTACAATCTCATCTTCAGTAACACCCTGGGATGTACCATTTTCCACAGCAGCTTCGTCATCACACGCAGTTACAAAACCAAACATGATAACAGTAACAACCGTCAAAACACATACAAATAATTTTCCTCTCATAATCTAACCTCCCTCAATAATTAGTTAACCAAGCAATTCTTGTCAAGTTAAGTCCCCAAATAAGCTTCTTTTACCTGAGGATTCCGCCATAAATCTTCGCCCGTACCTTCTAACCTCATGTTGCCAGTCTCTAAAATATAACCGTAATCGGCGATCTGTAAAGCTTTAAAAGCATTTTGTTCTACTAGAAGCACAGTCACCCCCTCCCTATTTATTTCTTCAATTATATTGAAAATAGTCTCAACTATTTTAGGTGCCAGCCCCAAAGAAGGTTCATCTAACATAAGCACCTTGGGTTCTGACATCAGAGCTCTTCCCAAAGCCAACATCTGTTGTTCTCCCCCTGAAAGAGTCCCCGCTAACTGTTCACTCCTTTCCCGTAAAACAGGAAAGTAATGATAAACTTTATGGTATTTGTCAGTTAAATTTTGTTTATTAGAGAGACTGTAGGCACCTATAGTCAAATTTTCTGTGACTGTCATCCTAGGGAAAATACGCCTTCCTTCCGGCACTTGTACGACTCCACCAGCAACCATTTGTTCTGGATTTAAATTACTTATATCTTTATTTTCAAAATTCATCTCACCAGAAGTAGGTTTAAGTAGTCCTGAAATCACTTTTAAGATAGTAGTTTTTCCCGCTCCATTAGCACCCAATAATGCCGTTACCTGTCCTTTTGTAATTTCCATGGATATTTCATCAAGAGCTTTGATATGTCCATAATAAGCAGTAATATCTTTTAAACTAAGCATCTGTATCATCTCCTTTACCCAGGTAGGCCTCTTGTACTTTTGGATCGCTTTGTATTTGTTCTGGATTTCCTTCTGCAATTTTTTTACCAAAATTCATTACAGTGATATTGTCACAGATCTCCATAACCAAACTCATATCGTGCTCCACTAAAACAACTGATATTTGAAACTGTTGCCTAATTTGAGTTATTAGATGAGCTAACTGACTAGTTTCCTCTTTGTTCATGCCTCCTGCTGGTTCATCAAGAAGTAATAATTTAGGAGAAGACATCAACGCTCTCCCTAATTCAATTTTTTTCTGAATACCTAAAGGTTGAGTAGTTGCCGGCATATGAAGTTTATCTTCTATTTGTAAAAAAACGGCTATTTCTTTAGCTTTATTAGTCATATCTTGTTCTTCTTTTTTTTGCCATGGTAAGTTTAGTCCTTCCATTATTAAGTTTGATCGATTTCCGCTGTGACTGCCTACCAATAAATTTTCCAATACAGTGAGGTTGTTAAATAATTCTACATTTTGAAAGGTGCGGCTAATGCCTAATTGTATTACTTGATGGGGTTTTTGCTTGAGAATTGACTTATCAAATAATTGAATTTGACCATCATCAGGAGTATAAAATCGACTAATACAATTAAAAACAGTTGTTTTTCCCGCTCCATTCGGTCCAATTAAACCGTGTATCTCCTCTTGAGATACTGTCAGATTTAATTCGTTTACAGCTACTAATCCACCAAAGGTTTTTGTTAAATCACTGATTTGAAAAATACTCATATTATCAACCCCTCGGACCCTGACTTCCGGAGTCAGCATCTTGATTATTGTCTGTAATTTTTTCAGAATCGGAACCACTCAATTGATCAGTTCCGGCTGCAGAGTTTGTTTTGACAACTCCTAAAGTAATTAGTATAGACTTACCTGTACTAACCAGTCTTCGGTACAAACCTTCTGGGAAATATATTATTGTCAAAATCATAATTATACCTGTAACTATCAAATTAATGCTGCGTACCCCTTCTAATAGAGGTAAATCCCTAGCAGCATTAGGAACCAACTCTAAAAAAGCTGCTCCCACTACACTGCCACCTATAGAAGCCAATCCACCAATTACGGTCATAGCCACCAAATCTAAGGAAGCTTCTAAACCCCAACGGGTTGGCTCTATAAATCTCATCACATGAGCGTACAATCCACCGGCAATTCCCACATAAAAGGTACTAATTGAAAAAGCGATCATCTTATATTTAAATAAACTTATCCCGGTAGCTTGAGCGGCATGACTACTATCACGCATAGCCATAAGTGCTCTACCAGTTTTGGAGTTTAAAAGATTATAAGCAAAGACTGCCAAGATAATTAAGACAACAGTACCTAGTATCAATGAATACTCACGTTCAACAAATTGAATACCAAAAATTTCCGCAGGAGGAGCTCTCATACCAGAAAAACCTTGAGTAAAAGCCGTCCACTCCATGAATACATGTTGAATAGTCATCCCTAGTCCTAAAGTCGCTATAGCCAAATAATGTCCTTCTAATCTCAAAGCGATAGCTCCCAATACAAATCCCAATATCATAGGTATGACTCCGGCAGCTATCAAACCTATAATAAAGGGAAGTTCCAAAACCTGAGTAATATAAGCGGAAAGATAAGCACCTAAACCCATAAAAGCAATATGTCCTAAAGAGACCTGCCCGGAATACCCCAGCAAAATATTAAAACCGATAGCACCAATAGCATAAATTACGATCATATTCAATACAGTCATCTGTCCCCTGGAAATTAAAGGGATATACATATTGATAACAGGTATAAGAATAAATAATAGTCCCAAAGTTACGTAAAGATAAGGTCGTTTAAAAATAACCACGGCTTACACCTTCTTTCCGGGGTTTTTACCCAAAATTCCATAAGGTTTAATAACAAGGACGATAATTAGTAATCCATATACAATCACTGTTTGCCAGGTTAATGACACATAATATCCGATCAGATTATCTGCAATACCAATTAGAAAGCCACCGATTACAGGCCCTATAAATGAACTAAAACCACCTAAAACGGCTGCAATGATTGATTTAAGATGTACTTCCATCATCATGGTGGTGGATACATTAGTAGTAGGTGCTACTAAAACACCTGTAATAGCTCCTAGAGTAGCAGCTATTATCCAGGACAACATATGGATTCTCTGTACAGGGACACCCATAAGTCTCGCTGTATCTTCATCTTGAGAAGTAGCTCTGATAGCCATGCCCCAAAAAGTATTGTTCAACAAATAAAATAGAACTAACATGATAACAACGGTTACACCAATAATGAATAGTGCATTAGGCCTTAAGATTAAATCACCTACAACAACATTATCCATGGCAATAGCAGGCCTCATATAATGTGAGTCAATCCCAAAAATTGCTGCAGCCAAGCCATCTATCAACAGAATAAGCCCCAAGGTGATAATCATCTTCCCAATCCTACTAGCTCGATGAGCAGGTCTAATACACAGTCTATGAACAGTTCCTCCTAAGAAAACAGCAAATAAAATGGCACCTAAAAATGCCAGTACATACGGCACATCCCCTCTCCACAAACTGAAAGCTAGGAAACTGGCAAACATAGCCATTTCACCTTGAGAGAAATTTACAATAGTTGCAGTTTGGTAAATTATCACTATACCTAAAGCAGCCAGGGCGTATAAACTACCCGTTTCCAATCCGGAAATAACTATTTGTATAAATACTTCCATCTTAAATTCACTCCCGTCTGTCCCTATTTTGAGACTTGTTACCAGTTTAGTTATTGAAAGGCTTCGTTACAGTTGAATGTTGATAGCAGTAAACATTTCAATTGAACTTATTATGCGGTTTTGATAATACATCTTAATGAACAAATAGGAATATAAAAGCCAAATTTTAAAATTTTCACCCTCCAATTCCATACTTTGTCATTTTTCGGTATAAAGTAGACCGGGGAATTTTTAAACTATCAGCGGCTAAAGATTTGTTGTAATCATATAGTTCTAAAGTTTCTCTGATCACCCGATGCTCTACATGTTCCACAATTTCATTCAATCCTTCTCCATTATCTTGGGTCTGTTTAGGATCTTGCTCCAGTTTTAATTGGGTGAGAAACTTAACTGGGATATCACTAGTCTGGATTACCGAATTTTCAGCATGAACTGCTAAACGTTGAATAATATTTCGAAGCTGACGAATATTCCCCGGCCAATCGTATTTTTGTAATACTTCCAAAGCTTCGGGTGATATCTGTTTATTTTCTCCCATATCTTGTTTAATCTCATATAAGAATTCTTCTACTAATAATTTAATATCATCTATCCGCTCTCGTAATGGTGGTATTGTCAAAGTTAAAACATTAATACGATAGAATAGGTCTTCTCTAAAATGATCTTCAGCAACCAAATGGTCTAAACTTTTATTGGTAGCAGCTATGATTCTTACATCCACCTGTTGTTCATTTTGCCCACCCAGACGTTCTACTTCACCTTCTTGAATTACCCTTAATAATTTGGCCTGCATTTTCCATGGCATATCACCTATTTCATCAAAAAAGAGTGTCCCTTTATCTGCCAGTTCAAATTTCCCAGGCTTCCCACCCTTGGAAGCTCCAGTAAAAGCACCTTCTTGATAACCAAACAGTTCTGATTCAAGTAAGGTTTCAGGAATGGCTGCACAATTTACTTTAATAAAAGGATGATCACTACGATCACTTTCGTTGTGTATCGCCTGAGCAAATAGCTCTTTACCTACACCGCTCTCTCCAGCAACTAACACATTGAGGTCTGTTTTTGCCGCTTTTTTAGCATTTTGTTTACAAGCTTCCATCTTGGGAGAACATGTCTTAATATTGTCCCATGAGTATTTAGTGCTGTATATCTGGCGAACTCTCTGTTTGTAGTGGTCTAACTTCTCTTCCAATAATTTATTTGTCTCAACTAATTCGCGAAATTCTTTTAAATTTTCAAACAGTACCATGCCAAATCCACCGATAATTTCACCACGTTCGTAATCATAGATAGGTATGCGATGTACAACAGCTTCTTCACCAGTCCTGGCAAATTTGTGCTTTTTAGCTATATCAAAATCGCCTGATTTTAGTACTACCGGCCACTTGCTGTTATGATCCACTTCGACAGCTGGGCGTCCTATGGCGTGCTGCTTAGATACCTGTAATAGATCAGCAAAAGCTCTATTAATCATCCTAATCGTTCCTTGTTCATCGACTAAGATAACTGGCACGGGAATAACATCAAAAATTCTGTCAATCACGTCCACTACATTGTCAATGTTTTTAATAATTGAACTCAATGGCATCCTCCCCTCACAGTTTGTAGCAAATTGCTACATCTATCTGTGAGATAATTTCTCTGTTTAATAAGTTCGTACCTGCTTAGTTTTAATAATTTATACTGTCCTTTAAGGTTTACAAGACCACTCCTCCATCAACTCCATAGACTGAACCTGTTACAAAAGAACTATCATCTGAAGCCAAGAAACAGTAAATATTAGCAACTTCTTCTGACGTACCTAGACGATTTAGTAAAGATTTTTCTTTCATCATATTTACTACTTTTTCAGGCATTTTCTCAACCATTTCAGTTTCAATAAAGCCTGGCGCAACGGCGTTCACTCTGACATTATGTTTACCCAATTCTTTAGCCCAGGTTTTCGTCATTCCAATCACACCCCATTTTGTCGCTGCATAATTCGTCTGTCCGAAATTGCCGTATAGACCTACTACAGAAGATGCGTTTAAAATAACCCCATATTGTTGGCTCTTCATAACTTCGGCCGCTTTTTGAGCCATAAGGAAGACACCTTTTAAATTTACATTAATCACTTTATCAAACTG
>CAZKUS010000093.1:0-3796 GCA_964556025.1 uncultured Clostridia bacterium
CAGATGAAAAAACCGGGAGATAAAGAGAAAATCGACATTTCCGGAGAAGAGTTCAAAAATTGGGTGTACGGCAAATGGTCTATTGCTACCGAGAAAAACATGAAAGAATTTGATCATCCGTCCATGTTCCCGGAAGAACTGGCTCGCAGAGTAATGAAATTGTTTAGCTATCAAGAAGATGTAATCTTAGATCCATTTGCCGGAAGTGGCACAACCCCTGTGGTAGCCAAAAAGAACAACAGATACTATCTGGGAATAGATGTGTCCCAAGAGTACTGCGACATAGCGGAGAAGCGACTACAGTCAGTGGATCCGGGTTTATTTAGTACCATTCATCATTTTAAATAGCTCTGATTTTTTCCTAGTAGAATATTTTTGTAAACTATTGCTCACCTGAAGGGAATCTATGTACATAAAAGTTTATTTAAATGTGTTCTGCAAGCAGGGGAATTATCTGAAAATGTAGAATGATTAAACAATTACTTTAAATTCGTGTGATCGAAGAGTTCAGCTATCAACAACAGAATATAATAGCGCCTTTTTTAAAGGTAGATAAAAGTCAGTGTGGAGGGGGAGGGCGGCTTTGAAAAATCAAATATTGAGCCATAAAAATAGGGGAACATTAATGCGATTATTAATAATAATAATTTTAGTAAGTATTGTCGTTCTATATTCTGCTTATGTTCCCGAACGAACTGAAGATAACTTAGAAAGTGATGCTAATGGTGACATTTACAATCTCAACCCTTATGTGCAACTTATAGCTGATCCCTCCAATGAACTGACATTGTCTGATATCACATCTTTGGATATACAAAATGATTTCACAAAACACAATGAGATAACTGCTCCCAGCTATTCTTATACTGACTCCACGCTATGGGCAAAAATACAACAACAAAATCCTGATCAAGAGCAAAGCTGGTTGTTAGAACTTGGCTATTCTTTATTGAACCAAGTTGATTTCTTTATTTTAGATGATAATGACGAAATTACGGAACATATAGTGACAGGTAATCAATATCCATTTTATCAGCGAGATATCGTAAATAGAAACTTTGTATATCAACTTCCCGAACAGTGGAATGAAGATCACACCTTTTATATACGGGTAGAGACAGATACTGCCATGATACTCCCCATTACATTGTGGGAGACCACCGAGTTTATGGAATATCAGCAGGATAGTCAGTTGTTTCTAGGAGTTTATTACGGAGTTATACTGGTCATAGTGATCTACACAATGTTTTTATACATATTTACTAAGGTCAAGGACTATCTGTATTATTCGGTGTTTATCGCCAGTATGGGATTATTTTTATTTACCTTTAACGGTTTGTCATTTCAGTATCTCTGGCCCAATAATCCTTGGTGGGCGCAGGTGGCCATTAACTTTTTTATATTTTGTGGATCTGCTTCTGGTTTTTTCTTTACTGAGAAAATATTGCCAGTGTATAAATTTTCACCATTATTACAAAAACTTCTCGCAGGTATCAAGATATTCGCAATGGTTATGATTCCGCTGACATTGTTCTTAGATTTTACTCTAATGATGCAACTGGGTATAGCTACAGTTATTGCTGGTGCATTTATTGTGATCCCCGCTGCTGCACTTTGTTGGTTCAAGGGCCACTACTTAGCGGTGTATATGTTTTACGGCTGGGTGATTTTTGCAATGGGAATAAGTTTAATGGTTTCTAGATCCTTGGGATTAGTTCCAGATACTTTTGTCACTATGCACGGTGCTCAACTGGGCTTTATGATCAAGATAGTGTTGCTGTTTTTAGCTCTGGCTGATAATATGCAAATTTTGAGACAGCAAAAAGAAAATGTAGAAGAGAAAAATAGACATTTCGAGGCAGAGAGGCAAAAATTCAAACAGGCAGATACTTTGAATAGCATGCTCAGAGAAATTTCTCTTCATGATGATATTAAAAAAAGTACTAAAAAACTCCTTGATCATATTAACAAAATAGTTCCTTTTCAGTACGGTTGTTTCATTATCAAAGAAGGTGAAAAGTTTAATTTACTTGAGGATAGCTCTAGTTTGGGAGGATATGTAATAAAAAATTCAGATGAAAATAGACACAGGCAGCTGATAGAGAAAGTATTCAATAAAGCACTGAGTACAGAAACACCGTTGATTCTCGATGGATTGGGTCATGGTTCGTCAGTATCCTTATATCCCTTTCTTTCTGAGACCAAGAGTGCCGCCATTATCCCCATGGTATCCCAAGGAAAACATTACGGTGTACTGGTGTTGGAAAGCTTCAGTGCCAATGCCTACAGTCAAGTAGAAGGGTATATGGCCATGAACTTTGCCGGTCAAGCTAGTTTGGCCATAGAAAATGCTAGATTGTTCCAGAAAACCAGTTATCAAGCCATTACTGACGGCTTGACTGGACTGTATAACCGCCGTTATTTTGCCGACAGGGGGAATCAAGAACTGGACCGAGCAAGGCGCTACCGAGAAAATTTATCAGTGATCATCTTAGATATAGATGATTTTAAACAGGTTAATGACACATGGGGCCACACTACCGGTGATAAAGTGATTCAGGCCGTGGCTGAATTGTGTTTGGAGGACATAAGAAATATCGATATTGCCTGTAGATATGGTGGTGAAGAGTTTGCCATTTTATTGATTGAAACTGACTTGGAAAATGCTGCTAGCGTAGCGGAACGGATTCGCATCGATCTGGAGAACAGGCGAATAGCGGTATATGGTGATGTGAGTGGTGACAACTATGAACACACATCGGAGCATATGTCAGAACATACGGCAGAACACATATCAGTCACAGCCAGCTTTGGTGTAGCTTCATCAAATGGTGAAATAGAACAATTTGACGATCTGATTATAAGAGCAGACAAAGCTATGTACTTGGCCAAAGAAGATGGGAAAAATAATGTGGTGAAGAAGTTAAGGTAAAGGCGCTGTTATATTTTATTGCTATCAACATGCAACTTAAACTGAGTCTTTCATTGAAGGCATTATATTAAATGTTTTTAATATATAATTAAGCTGAAATATATTGACAACTTTTTCTCGCAATCCCTTCACTATTGTGGTAAGATATATACAAAACTGGAGAAGGGTGGAAATCCTGTGAATCAGGTTCCCAGAATATTTCGTTTTCATGAACGGCTAGGCCCCAGGCTTTTATCTTGGGATGAATATTGTCATGAGAAAAGTTCGGGTACGGCAGGTTATTCCATAACAGAGGCCTGGCGTAATGAAAATACATTTGATTTGCTAGGGATGTCTGGAAAAAATACAACCCCTTCACACCATGGCTTGTCCCTCAATGGGCGAGCTTTACTTTTCTATGAGATAGCAAATACCTTACAGAGCACTGACTATCAAAATCTGCTTGAAAAAGTAACAGAACTTTCTCCTTTGATAGTTCCCGGAGTTGTATTAGCTGATCATCCGGCATATTCATTTCTGATTCACCGTGTCCTAAATGTGGACACTGAAATTCATAATAATTCCACGGTTAGTTATTATAACCAGCCTGGGAAAACCTCCTTGGTTAGCAGCCTCCGCCAAATTGGTGCATTTGTTGCTCATATTTCCTCGAGGATTGTTGCTAGTGCAGATTTGATAGACCAAACAGGATTTTGCCTTCGCTGTGGTTCTACTGATATAGTCTCTTTTCCCGAACCTTGCCCTCGATGCGATAATCACTGCTATTCTTGCAGGGAATGTCATCACATGGGTGAATCCCGGGAGTGCACACCCCTGTTTTTGTTTCCCGATAGTGGCTCTATGAAAACCTCTTTTTTAAACAAT
>CAZKUS010000093.1:3896-7365 GCA_964556025.1 uncultured Clostridia bacterium
CTACAAACAATGCTCCTGTAAGTAAAAATTCTAGTAAAAATTCTAAATATCCTAAACAGCACACATTGACTCTAGACTTTAATCTGACCCCTGCCCAAAACCGCGCCTATAAGCTGGCAGAACAGTTTGTGGGTAGTGACAACTCTATATACCCTCACGCTCAATATCATAGTGCCTTGATCCACGCCGTCTGTGGTGCCGGAAAAACCGAGACGGTGTTTGGTGCAGTGCTAGAAGTTTTGAATCACGGAGGCAGGGTCTTGTACGCTACACCCAGGCGGGACTTGGTAAAAGAGCTAGGAGAACGGGTTCAGGAGGCCTTCCCCAATACTTCCATTCAGTCCCTGTACGGGGGCAGTCCCGACAGTGATCATAGTGACAAAGTCGGCGCCGAGCTGATTGTGGCAACTACACATCAGGTGATGCGCTTTTATAATGCCTTTGATTTGGTGATTTTGGATGAAGTAGACGCTTTCCCCTACCACGGTAGTGACCGACTTCCCAGATTGATTAATAGAGCTAGAAAATTTGCGGTTATTTCCGGTGATAAAGTGGATAATAGCATGGATTCCGGTGAGAATTTTACTAACCGCTTTGATTATAGCGGCCATATTGGAGAGATGGGAAAAACCATATATATCACGGCTACCCCTCATAAGAACCTGTTAGAAGGAAAAACCCCGGATTCACCAGCTGGTGAATCTGCAAATTCACATAGTTCTACAGCTGTGAGTGGGAAAACTGTATCAGTGAGCAATAAACCTTACCAAATCACTATCCCTGCCAGATATCACGGTTATCCGGCCCCAGAACCTGAACTAATCAAAGGAAAATTGGATCCACTACATAAAGCACCACACCTACCTGGCCCTCTGGCAGATTTCCTCCGCCGTCATGTAGGTGTGAATCCCGTGTTCGCTTTTGTTCCCACTGTTTCCATGACAGAACCAGCAGCCGCAGGTCTATCTGCCTGGTGTCAGAGGCAAAACATTCCCGCCCGAGTGGAAGCCGTATCGTCTCAAGATGGAGACAGGGATAGAAAACGCCGTGATTTTCAACGGGGCGAGATAGATCTTTTGGTCACTACGACTATCATGGAGCGGGGAATTACAGTGGCAGGTGCCCGGGTAGTAGTTTTGTTTTCCCATCATCATGTATTCGACAGCAGGACTCTCATCCAAATTGCCGGGCGTTCTGGACGTAAAAAACAGGACCCTGAAGGAGAAGTCCTGTTTGTAGGAGAAAATATCAGTCAAAATATGAAAGCAGCGAAACAGTCCATAATGGAACTGAACCAAGAGGCCAGTGAGCTAGGTTATTTAGTTACTGATTATTCGAAATCAAAGATTCCGTGAAACTCCTTGTCTTCAGGGAGTTCATTCAAAAAGTAAACTGACAGGGTACCTGGACCGGCATGGGAACCAATGACAGAACCGATCATACCGATGACAAATTCCTGGCAACCGAAATTTTCTGCCATCATCTGTTTGAGTTTTTGGGCTCCTTCCGGGTCATCGGCATGGTTAATGCCCACTACCTGTTTGTCTAAACTGTTGCCCCGTTCTGTCACCATTTCTGTAATGTTTTTGTGTACTTTTTTTCGTCCCCGAACTTTTCGGATGGGGATTAACTTGCCGTCATCTACATGGAGAATGGGTTTGATGCTGAGCATACCACCTACAAAAGCCGAGGTTTTGCTCACTCGACCGCCCCTCTCCAGGTACTTGAGATCATCTACTGTGAAGATGTGCTCTGTGTGACCGGCGTAAAATCTGGCTGCCTGGGATATGGTTTCCTTATCAAATCCCTGCTTGACCAGTCGGGCAGTACGGTAGACGGCCATTCCCTGTCCAAGGGAAGCACATTTAGTATCAATGATTTCTATATCCAGGTCTGGATATTCTTCTTCTATCAGTTCATCCCGGACCATACAGGCTGTCTGATAAGTTCCAGAAAGTTGGGAGGAAAAGGCCATGTAAATTACCGGTTCTCCCTCCTGGGCATATTTTTCAAAGTGTTCTCTCAGATCTTTATAACTCAGTTGAGCAGTTTTGGTCTTTTTTCCGGCCCTCATTTCATCGTACAGTTCTTTGGGATTTATATCGCCATCGCGGAACTCTTTGTCTTCTATGTAAAAGTACAAAGGCATCACATCTATATCGTATTCTTTGATAATGTCATCAGGCAGGTCGCCACTGCTGTCTGTAATCAATTTGACCAAAATAACACCTCCTTATCCGGTTTAGTTTGGACTATTAAAATATACTTCTCCGTTGTAGAAACATTTTCCTGTCTAGAAAGTGACTTGTTGCTAAATTAACTTTAACACAAACTTTAACGCAAACTTTGATACAGACTTTGATACAGACTTTGATACAGATTTTAAACAAACTTTAATTTGACTATCGGGATTATGAAACTTTGTAGTTGGAAGCTGTAGTTAATAAGTGTTTTTAACTCATATATTCAAAAGGGAGAATAGCCTATGAAAATGAATCTCGGTCATACGGCACCATCACTTTACTGTTCCCTGTGTAGAGAAGGTATAGGCACAGGAGGGAAACTGCTTCACCCTCCTTACTCAATAGTAAATCAGCACCTGTATCTCACAGCTGGAGACTTCATCTGTCGAGACTGCCTTAACCAGCTAGGTCTAATCTGTTTTAATTATAATGACTACGATATCACTTTTAATACTACCTATGATACTAATATTACCCGAAAAGTACGGGAATTACTCACCTTTGTCTCAACATTACCACACAAAACCGCACCTTACAAAACCGCACCCCATGAAACTAGGCCACCTACCTGAACTCACAATCTACCCGATATAATAGACACAGTGATCTATGCCGCCCCTTATCGGGACTATATGAAAGATCTGCTTATTCAGTTCAAATATCAAGGTAAGCGGGAGCTAGCAGTTCCTTTGGGGAAACTCATGGCACTCACTCTGCTGAAATATCTAGAGTCACAAGAGGCGAAATTTTCCCTGGCGCATCTTTTGAAACCCCTCCCTTATCACGCTGTAATTCCCGTTCCCCTTCACGGTGAGCGGCTGGTGGAGCGAGGTTACAATCAGTCAGAGCTTATTGGCAAACAGATCTGTAAAGAGCTATCCCTTCCCCTGTGGCAGCCGGTGATCAGAAACAAATTTACTGTGCCTCTAAAAGCGCAAAACCCGGAAGATAGAGCAAAAGAATTGGCGGGAGCATTTCAGTTGGTTGAGATGGAATCACAGGAAAAATATCAGGATGATTTTTATCACTGGGAGGAGATTCTCAAGAAAAGTCGAATTTTGTTAATAGACGATATCTACACTACAGGTGCGACTGTGACTGAACTGGCTAGAGTACTGCAACAGGCCGGGTGTGAATATATTACGGTGTTAGCAACGGCTCATTAGTTGAAGGGAGGTTCAAGCAGCTTACTAAAAACCCAAACATATCTAAACAATTATGTATAT
>CAZKUS010000094.1:0-7340 GCA_964556025.1 uncultured Clostridia bacterium
AGAGTTAAATATTGTGACTAAAAGTGGTCCTTGGTATTCTTACGGTGATGACCGGCTAGGCCAGGGTAAAGAAAATGCCCGTAATTATCTTAAAGAAAATCCTGATATTGCTGAGGCAATTGAATTACAAGTGCTTCAAAACTATGAGTTAGGTAATAATGATGATGACGGTTCGGATTCTAATCAGGCATCAGAATCCGATGCCTCTGATACCAAAGAAACACCTTCGTCTAATAATGCTGCAAATAACAATCAAAAGAATAAAAAGCAAAACTCTAGCACTAAAGGGTAATTGAATTATGGATAAAAGTAAAAATGATTTAGACAATTGTGATGATGGTCAAGTTAATAAAGCTATTAGTAGAGCTTATAAATACTTGTCTTTTAGACGGCGAACGGTATGGGAAATGGAGAAGTATTTAATGGAAAAAGGCTATAATAGTTCTGTTGTAGATCAAACATTGGCACAATTAATGGAATTAAATTTACTTGATGATAGCTGTTATGCTTATTCATATGCCGAAGAAAAAGTAGAACTTACAAACAATCCAATAGGACCTTATAAATTGCAATATGAATTACGGAACAGAGGTATAGACGGTGAAATCATTAGTAATGTCCTGGATAGATTTTATGGTAATAGTGATCAAGAAACAGAATTGGCACGAAAATCTCTGATCAAAAAGTATTATCAAATAGATCTAAGCAGTGATAAAGACTTACGTCGGGCAGCTAATTACTTAGAGAGAAGAGGTTTTTCCTATAGTGTGATAAAAGAATTGTTGTTTTCTTGACATGGGAAATAAATAGGGATACAATTTAATAGATACCTGTTTTACAAATTCCTCCTGACTGCCTAATCTCTTAATTCACTTGAACAAATTTTACAGTAAAATAGCAGAGCAGGAGGTGAAGATTGATTAACGGATTAATTGAAATACTGTTACCGGTAGGAGCAGGAGCAATAGGTGTATTAGTCGGATATTTAGTGAGAAAAATGCTCGCTGAAGCTAAAATAACCTCCGCTGAGGAGGCTGCCGATAAAATAATAGAAGACGCCAAAAAGCAAGCAGAGTCCACGAAGCGTGAGGCTCTTCTAGAGGCAAAGGAAGAAATACACAATCAGAGAAATGAGTTAGAACAGGAAAAAAGAGAACAAAGAAATGAACTGCAAAAGTTTGAACGTAAATTAGAACAAAAAGAAGATTCTATTTCTAAACAACAAAAAAAGTTAGAACAAAAAGAAAAAGAGATTTTAGACAAAGAGGAAAAGTTACAACAACAAGAACAAGAATTGAATGAAATTTACCAAAAACAGGTGGAAGAACTGGAAAATTTATCGGGTTTAACTAGTCAAGAAGCAAAAGATATGCTTTTAAACAGAGTTAGAGATGAAGTGAGTCATGAAACTGCTATGATGGTCAAAGAAATGGAAAGTCGAGCTAAGGAAGAAGCCGAGAAAAATGCCAGAGAAATTATTACTATGGCTATACAAAAATGTGCTGTTGATCATGTAGCTGAATCTACAGTGTCAGTGGTGTCATTGCCGAATGATGAAATGAAAGGAAGAATAATTGGACGAGAAGGGCGGAATATTAGAACACTAGAGACACTAACAGGTATTGACTTAATCATTGATGACACTCCAGAAGCTGTGATTTTATCAGGATTTGATCCTATTAGACGTGAGACAGCTCGTCTAGCCCTGGAAAAGTTAGTTTCAGACGGTAGAATTCATCCCGCTAGAATTGAAGAGATGGTAGAAAAAGCTCGAAAAGAGGTCGATGAACAAATTAGAGAAGAAGGAGAACAGGCTTCTCTAGATACTGGAGTTCACGGTATTCACAATGAATTAATTAAATTACTCGGACGATTGAAGTTTAGAACTAGTTATGGACAAAATGTACTAAACCACTCTATTGAAGTTGCTAGACTGTGTGGAGTTATGGCACATGAATTAGGTACAGACGTGGGAATTGCCAAAAGAGCTGGTTTATTACATGATATAGGAAAAGCTGTCGATCATGAATATGAAGGCCCCCACGTGGCAATAGGAGCAGAATTAGGTAAAAAATACGGTGAATCCTCAGAGGTTCTTCATGCTATAATGACACATCATGGTGACGAAGAACCACAAACTTTAGAAGCTGTATTGGTACAAGCAGCAGATGCTATTTCTGCCGCAAGGCCTGGTGCAAGGCGTGAGACCTTAGAGTCTTACATTAGAAGATTAGAAAAATTAGAGGAAATTGCCGATTCTCATAAGAGTGTAGAAAAGGCTTATGCAATACAAGCGGGTAGAGAAGTGAGAATAATGGTGAAACCTGAACAAGCTGATGATGAATCTAGTATCAATCTAGCTAGGGACATTTCTAAACAGATTGAATCAGAACTGGATTATCCAGGACAAATAAAAGTTACAGTAATACGAGAAACCCGTGCTGTGGAATATGCTAAATAAATTGTAATGCAGATAAGTGTCCCTATATGGGGCACTTATTTATTGGAATTTTAACGATTAAAATGGTACAGTAGAGTTTGTTGAGGAGGGAATTATGTGAAAGTACTTTTTATAGGTGATGTTGTCGGAAGACCGGGTAGAAATTGTCTTAGAGACTTACTACCAAAAATCAAAGAAAACTACGCCATTGACCTAAGTGTGGCAAACTGTGAAAATGCAGCTGGTGGAAAAGGTTTGACCAAAAAAGTTGTCAATGAAATTTATGAATCTGGAGTTAATGTAATCACTTCTGGGAATCATATATGGGATAAGAAAGAAATTTTTAAGTTTATCGATAAAGAATCACACTTACTCAGACCTGCTAATTATCCTCCTAAAACTCCTGGGAGTGAATATGGAGTTTATAATGTCGGTGGAGTAAATGTAGGAATTATAAATTTATCTGGTAGGGTTTTTATGACGGCACTTGATTGTCCTTTTCGCAAAGCTGATGAAATACTTGACAAAATTGCAAATACTTGTAATATAATATTATTAGACTTTCATGCTGAAGCTACTTCGGAAAAAATGGCATTAGCAAAATACTTAGATGGGAGAGTTTCCGCTTTACTTGGTACTCATACTCATGTACAAACAGCTGATGAACAAATTTTACCTGATAAAACAGCTTATATTACGGATGTAGGGATGACAGGCCCATTTGACTCTATTTTGGGAGTAGAGAGTGAACCGATAGTGGACAAATTTGTAAAACAGCTTCCAACACAATTTGAAGTAGCTGAGGGAAAAGTACAATTCAACGGTGCAATTCTAGATATTGACATTGATACTGGAATTTGCAAGAATATACAAAGAATACAAGATTTACATGAATTTTAAATTTTTTAAATTAAAAAAAGGAATTTTTAGGTTTTTATAGAAATCAGATTTTGAAAGAAGTATACTATAATATATCTTATAGGAGGTTTTATCAATGGAAGTATTAAAAGTTTCAGCAAATTCAAATCCTAACTCTGTTGCAGGTGCTTTGGCTGGTGTGATTAGAGAAAGAAATAGTGCGGAAATTCAAGCTATTGGAGCTGGTGCATTGAATCAAGCTGTTAAAGCAGTTGCTATTGCTAGAGGTTTTGTTGCACCTAGTGGTATTGACTTAATTTCAATACCTGCCTTTACAGACATTGAGATCGACGGCGAGGAGCGAACAGCTATCAAATTGATAATTCAGCCTCGTTAAGAGTACCGATTGTAAAGTGAGAAAAATAACACTTTATCTAGCAATATTAAGCGCCTTCATGGCGCTTTTTCTTTGGCTCAGTTAAACAGGAGGTTATTTGCTGATCATACTCATGTAAGAGTAGTTGATCAGGAAGCTGTGATTCGACTATTTGAGAATTTTAGATGTATCAAAACAAGCATTTAAAGTGAAATTGAAGTTTTATTGCTATCAACAAAAGAATATAACAGTGCCTTTTCTTTATATAACCTATCTGTTAAGAAGGAGGAATTTCTTGACTGTTCCGGAGATACACCGAAAATCTTTAGTCATTGATGGCCATTGTGATTCTGTATTAAACTACGACCGAGAATCAGAATATGATTTTAATAGAGAAAATCAAGGAGTTCATTTGGATTATGAGAAAATGAAAACAGGATCCATAGATTTACAGTTTATGGCTCTATTTATTGAAGATCAATATTTGCCTCAAGGCGGATTTTCACACTGTGTTAGATTGTTGGAAACATTTAGGGAAAATATAGCTAATAATCCTAACTTTTCTTTAGTTGCAAACAAAAAACAATTAGAATCAATAAATCCTTTGCAAAACGATAAAAAGTACGGTCTATTGACAGTAGAAGGTGGAGAAGTCTTGGAAGGGAGGTTATCTTTATTACGCGCTCTATTTAATTTGGGTGTGCGAGGATTGACACTTACCTGGAATAGGCGAAATCAGCTGGCTGATGGATGTGATCTCAAAGAGCGTGCGGGAGGACTGACTGATTTTGGTATTCAAGTTATCAACGACATGGATAGGCTGGGTATGATTATAGATGTCAGTCACTTATCTCGTTCTAGTTTCTATCACGTACTTGAACAGACAGAAAATCCTATAGTGGCTACTCATTCCAATGCTGCAATTATTACTGAACATCCTAGAAATTTAAACGATGATCAGTTAAAAGCTATTGCTGAAACAGGTGGAGTAATCGGATTAAATTTTGCTCCACATTTTTTGAATAGCAAGGATGGATCAGCTGGTTTACAAGATATGTTTGCACATGTAAATCATATCTTAAAAGTAGTAGGTGACAAACACATTGCTCTAGGTAGTGATTTTGATGGTGTCGGGAATTTACCTAAAGGAATTGAAACAGCTGAAGATTTGCCAAAATTGACTGAGTTTTTACAAAAACAAGGAATTTCGGATAGCTCTTTAGAAAATATATTAGGAATGAACTGGTTGAGAGTTTTGCAACAGGTGTTGCCTGATTAATAGGATCAGAGCAGAGGTGATTTATGATAATGAAGTGTTACGGAGACCTGCATGTACATACTACGGCATCTGATGGTACACTTACTCCAGAGCAAATTTTATCCAGAGCTCAAGAGAAAAATCTGAAATACCTGTCTATTGCTGACCACGATACTTTTTTAGGTGTTGAAAGATTATTAAAAAGTAAAGAATTATCTCAAGGGAAGGTAACTTTAATACCCGCTATAGAAATTTCTACAGATTTAGAAGAAGAGGAACTGCATATCTTGGGTTATTTTCCTAGTATCGGTAATGGTAAGATGGCTCAAGCAATTAATGAATTACATCAGCTGAGAGAGAGACGAATCGAGAGAATAGTAGCTAAACTGTCAGAGCTCGGTTGCCCCATTTTACTAGAGAATGTTTATAGTCATTCAGAAGAAGGGACAGTAGGGAGGCCTCATATAGCTAGAGAAATGGTGGCAAAAGGTTATGTATCAAATATCAGTGAAGCATTTGAAAAATTTCTTGCGAGAGGTAGGCCGGCCTATGTAAAACGAGAAAAACTTACTCCTCAGATGGCAATTCAATTAATCACACAAGGTGGAGGTATTCCTATCTGGGCACATCCAGGTATTACTAGAAATCCAGTTACTTCATTTCAACATTTATACCAACATGGTATCAAAGGAATAGAGCTATATCACCCTTATCATTCTGTTCACTTTGAAATAATGTGGCGAAATGTTGCTGAAGAATTTCAATTGATAATAACAGGTGGATCAGATTTTCATGATTTTGAAGAACCGCCTGTAGACGTAGGTTTAAGAGGAATAAGTTGTTCACAAATAAATAAATTACTAGAAAAAATTGGACCAATGGATTAATCCATTGGTCTTTTTTTATTTTTTTTGTAAATTGGGCAGGAATTTAAAAGATGTTAGAGAAGAAAAATTAATGGAAACTCGTTTTTATAATAAGGAAAAACAAACAGCAAACTTTTGTTTATGTAAGATCAAATATTGGCTCAATAATTGGATTGGTCCAATCACATTTTTATAAAAGTAGGTGAAAACATGGAACTCAAGCTGGACCGCAATATTAGTACTCCTTATTACATTCAGATCAAAGATAATATCAAAAAGTTTGTAGAATTCGGATACTGGACAAGTGGAACCAAGGTCCCCACAGAGCGTGAACTGGCGGAAAGGTTACAAGTCAGTAGAAATACAGTTAGTATGGCATATAGTGAGTTAGCCGATGAAGGAATTATTTTTTCCCAACAAGGGCGTGGGACTTTTATTGCTGAGCAAGATGATAAACTGATACAGCAAAGCCGGAAAGAACACTTATTGAAAATTATAGATGTTTCTATTGAAGAAGCATTGCAGTTGGGTTTTTCTATAGATGAATTTTTAGCTATAACGCATGTTAGGGCTAGAGAAAAACAAGATATATTGACTAAATTAAAGGTTGCATTTATTGAGTGTAATGAAGAGCAGATAAATTACTTTGTCAATGAATTGGATATTGATAGTGGAGTTTCGGTTATCCCTATCCTGTTATCAGATTTACATAATTCACCGGAGGAGTACCGCAGTAAATTATCGGATGCTGATATGGTGATTACAACTTTTTTTCACTTGGAAGAGACCAAAGCTTTATTGCCTGATATAGAAGACAAAATACTTCCTATTGCTTTGGAAATTCAGTTGGAAACTGTAGTTAAAATTGCTAGATTCCCTAGTGGTTCTCAAATTGGATTAGTGTGCAAATCTGAAAACTTTGCTAACAAATTCAAAAATGCAATTATTAAAGCTGGTATAGATCATTTGCAAATTGAATTTATTACTAGTTCTTCCAAAGAAGAAGTGATCTCATTTATTAAAAGAGTTGATCATGTAGTTACCAGCCCTGGTAAAAAAGAATTGGTGACCGAAATATTGCATGATAACAATGTCACGGAGGTGATTTTCAAACCAGATCAAGCATCGTTAAATTTATTGAAAAGTTCACTAGTAGATCTTAAACAAAAAATCAGTTAGGGGTGATGGTTTTGTCTAATAAGTCTGCTGCACCTGTAGTGGTTGCTTCTAAATGGTGTAAAGGCTGTGGTATTTGTATTGAATTTTGTCCGAAAAAAGTTTTAGAATTTGATGAGAATGGAAAAGCAAAAGTAGCTAATCCACAAGATTGTATTAAATGTGATTTGTGTGAATTACAGTGTCCAGACTTCGCAATTGTAGTTAAGAAGGAGGCTGAAGATGATGAGTAGTAAAACAGTACTAATGCAGGGGAATGAGGCTTGTGTTCAAGGTGCGTTAAAAGCAGGCACGGATTTTTATGCTGGTTATCCAATAACTCCTTCATCGGAAATTGCTGAAGGTTTTGCCGAAGAACTACCAAAA
>CAZKUS010000095.1:0-7327 GCA_964556025.1 uncultured Clostridia bacterium
CATGAGGTTTCGTTCTTTCAAACTTCTGCTTTGCCATAATAGAATCCTCCTTACCAATTTTAGTTAGAATTGTAATTCAAGTAATTTACTAGTTACTTTCTCATACTTTATTATACTTCCATGATTTCTTTTGCAATACTGTCCGGAACTTCATCATAATGAGAAAATTCCATAGTGTAAGTTCCCCTACCTTGAGTGGTAGATCTCAATTGAGTGGCATATCCAAACATTTGAGATAATGGTACAAAAGCTTTAATAACTCTAGAACCTGCTCGTTCTTCCATGCCTTCAATTCTTCCTCTTCTGGAATTTACATCTCCCATTACGTCGCCCATATATTCTTCTGGAACAACAATTTCTACTTTCATAATTGGTTCCAATATAACTGGATCAGCCTTCTTAACACCCTCTTTAAAGGCCATGGATCCTGCAATTTTAAATGCTCCTTCAGATGAATCCACTTCGTGATATGATCCATCATACAAGGTTACTCCGATGTCCACTACAGGGAATCCTGCCAATACACCATTTTGCATTGCTTCTTGAATACCTGTATCTACTGAAGAAATGTATTCCTTTGGAATAACTCCACCGACAATTTTATCTTCAAACTGGTAACCTGTTCCTCTTTCAAGAGGTTCCATTTCAATGAGTACATGACCGTACTGACCACGACCACCTGACTGTCGGATGAATTTTCCTTCAGAGTTTGTAGGCTTACGGATAGTCTCTTTATAAGCTACCTGTGGTTGACCTACATTTGCCTCAACTTTAAATTCTCTTAACAACCTGTCAATGATCACCTCTAGATGAAGTTCTCCCATTCCTTCGATAATAGTCTGTCCGGTTTCATCATCAGTATGAGTTTTAAAAGTCGGATCTTCTTCTGACAACTTTGCTAATGAAGTTGCCATTTTTTCTTGATCAGCTCTAGTTTTAGGTTCAATGGCTACCGATATCACCGGTTCAGGGAACTGCATTGCTTCCAATACAATCGGTTTGTCAGGTGAGCATAGTGTGTCTCCTGTAGAAGTATTTTTCAATCCTACCACCGCTGCTATATCACCTGTGTATACTACGTTGCGTTCTTCTCTGTGATTAGCGTGCATTTGTAGTATACGACCAATTCTCTCTTTTTTACCTTTCACCGAGTTGTATACATATGAACCAGCTTCGATTTTACCTGAGTAAACTCTGAAGTAACAAAGTTTCCCAACATAAGGGTCAGTTACTATTTTAAAAGCTAAAGCACTGAAAGGTTCATCGTCGCTGCTTAAACGTCTTTCAGTTTTCCCTTCTTCTATTTGCTCTTCACCCGGCAGATAACCTTCTATTGGTGGGACATCTGTCGGTGCAGGCAAGTAATCAATCACTGAATTTAACAGTAATTGTACACCTTTATTTTTGTAAGAAGAACCACACAGCACTGGTGTCAGTTCTGTTTCTAGACAGCCAGCTCTCAAAGCTTCTCTAATTTCATCTGCTGAAATTTCTTCACCTTCCAGGTATTTCATCATCAATTCTTCATCGTATTCTGCTACAGCTTCTAACATCTGCTCACGATATTTATCTGCTAATTCTTGCATTTCTTCTGGAATTTCTACCGTTTCCCATTCAGTGCCAAGGTCGTCTTTATAAATTACTGCATTATTTTCAATTAGATCAACTAAACCTTGAAAGTGATCTTCTTTGCCTATAGGTATTTGAATCGGTACAGGATTGGCCTGTAGCTGTTTATCCATCATGTCCACTACATTGTAAAAGTCGGCTCCCATGATGTCCATTTTATTAATATAAGCTATTCTTGGAACATGATAGCGGTCAGCTTGATGCCAAACAGTCTCAGACTGCGGTTCTACACCACCTTTAGCACAAAAAACACCTATAGCACCGTCTAATACCCTGAGAGATCTTTCAACCTCAACGGTGAAATCCACGTGCCCAGGCGTATCTATGATATTCACCCGGTGGTCTCTCCATTGACAAGTAGTT
This sequence comes from uncultured Clostridia bacterium, assembly GCA_964556025.1. Taxonomy (GTDB): domain Bacteria; phylum Bacillota; class Natranaerobiia; order Natranaerobiales; family Natranaerobiaceae; genus Natranaerobius. The sequence continues at coordinate 1,993 of CAZKUS010000095.1, forward strand.
GCAGCAGATCCAATAGTGATTCCACGTTCTTGTTCTTGATCCATAAAGTCCATGGTGGAAGCACCATCATGCGTTTCTCCTAATTTATGAACACGGCCTGTATAAAACAGGACTCTTTCGGTAGTTGTGGTTTTTCCTGCGTCAATATGGGCCATGATTCCGATATTCCTTGTTTTTTCTAAAGGAAATTGCCTTGTCATTTTACACCCCCCTCTCATTGCTGCATAACTGGCTGCAATTTACAATCTCAAAAAAAGTATATTTACCATCTGTAATGTGCAAAGGCTTTATTAGCTTCCGCCATTTTATGAGTGTCTTCTTTCTTTTTGATTGCACCACCAGAGTTATTATAAGCATCTAACAATTCTCCAGCTAATCTTTCGCTCATAGCTCGTTCGCCTCGTTCTCTAGCATAGTTAACCAACCATCTAATGGCTAAAACTTGCTTTCTGTCGGGCTCTACTTCAACAGGAACCTGATAAGTAGCTCCACCTACTCGACGAGCTTTTACTTCCAATACAGGCATTACATTTTTTACTGCAGCTTCAAAAACCTCTAATGGTTCCTCATTAGTTTGTTCTTTAATGATTTCCATAGATTTGTAAAATATTCTCTGGGAAAGCCCTTTTTTACCGTCAACCATCAATTTATTAATGAATTTGGTGACCATTTTACTATTATATATTGGATCAGGGCTAACTTCACGCTTTGGAGCTGGTCCTTTTCTGCTCATTTCTTTAACCTCCTTTCACCCTCGCAAGATAACATGATAACATTAAAACACAAAGTACTGTTAACACGGTACTTTTATAGTCTCTTTACTTATCTTTTATTAACAAGTACAGTACAAATCAAAGATCTCTATATTCCTTAACCTTTTTTAGTACCATACTTGGAACGACCTTGAGCTCTGTCTTCAACACCTGCTGTGTCTAAAGCTCCACGCACAATTTGATACCTAACACCAGGCAAGTCTTTAACCCTTCCACCGCGAGCCAGTACTACGGAGTGTTCTTGTAAATTGTGTCCAATTCCCGGAATATATGCAGTCACTTCCATGCCATTGGTCAATCTGACCCTGGCAATTTTTCTCAAAGCTGAATTTGGCTTCTTAGGTGTTGTAGTTGACACCCTAGTACAAACACCGCGTCTTTGAGGGCATCTTTCCAAAGCCGGTGCAGTCCTCTTCTTCCCGATACTTTTCCTTTTTTTCCTGATTAGTTGATTGATAGTCGGCACTCACTCCACCTCCTTTTTTATCTGCTAAAACATAACTCCCGGGAGGAATATAATCCCTCCCGAGTTTTTATTTTTCGCATTTTAACACACATGCCATAGTAGATCTTACAGTGATACCTGCGGCTTTACCCAGATCTGCCATGTTAGACACTTCTTTTGTGTCTACCCCATGTTCTAGACATAATATCATCACAGAATCTTTAATCTCTTCATCTGCATCTTGTGCAATGTATACTTTTGCTGCAATGCCTTTTTTTACGGCTCTTTCAACCTCATTAATACCTATGACTTTTTGTGAGGCCTCCTTAAGTTCTCTCGCTATCATCTCGAGACCTCCTTATCTAAATTCCAAAATACACACTTGCGTATTATATCAGCATTATTCTCCCATGTCAACTGTCATTTCATCTATTTCATCATCTGTTTGAGTTTCTTGTTCATCAGATGATTGGGCACTTTCTGCCGACTCTTGGACAGTATGCTCTTTTCCCTCATACTCTAGGTTGACATTTCTATACTTTGTCATTCCAGTACCTGCTGGTACCAGTTTACCGATAATCACATTTTCCTTTAATCCAATTAATGGATCAACTTTACCCTTTATAGCAGCCTCTGTCAGTACTCTGGTGGTTTCTTGAAATGAAGCAGCTGATAAGAAACTATCTGTTGCCAAGGATGCTTTGGTGATCCCTAATAACAGTGATTTAGCCTTAGAAGGTTCTCCACCTTCTTCTTTAATTCTTTCATTAACTTTTTCAAATTCAAAGAAATCTTCATAACTTCCTGGAAGTAGCTCGGTATCACCGGCTTCTTCAATTCTGATTTTCTTCAACATTTGTCGAATAATTATTTCTATATGCTTGTCACTGATATCCACACCTTGCATTCTGTAAACTTTTTGCACTTCTTGCAAAATGTAGAGCTGAACTCCTCGCACACCTTTGACTTTTAGCAGTTCATGAGGGTTAATAGAACCTTCAGTAATTTCATCGCCTGCACTAATTTCATCTCCATCTTGAACTTTCAAACGAGAACCATATGGAATGGTATAAGTTTTCTCTTCTCCGTGTTCAGGTGTAACTATAGTTTTACGTTTATTATTTTCAGTTTTAACTGTTACTCTACCATCTATTTCACTTATTACAGCTAATCCTTTCGGTTTTCTAGCTTCAAATAGCTCTTCGATCCTGGGCAAGCCTTGAGTAATGTCGTCTCCTGCAACTCCTCCTGTATGGAATGTACGCATAGTCAGTTGAGTACCAGGTTCGCCGATAGATTGTGCTGCTATAATTCCTACTGCCTCTCCAACGTTTACAATTCCTCCTGTTGCTAAGTCGCGTCCGTAACATTTAACACATACACCGTGTTTTGTTTTACAGGTTAGTACTGAACGAATACTGACTTTCTTGAGGTCAGCGTTCCCAATTTGTTTGGCAAGATTTTCAGTAATAAGTTGATTTTGCTCCACCAAAATGTTGCCTTGATAGTCTCTAATATCTTTAGCAGCGAATCGTCCTTCGATCCTATCGTGGAGACTTTCGATAACTTCATTACCATTGGTAATGGCAGTCACCTCTACTCCTTCAGTTTCACCACAATCTTCTTCTCTAACAATAACATCTTGGCTGACATCCACAAGGCGACGAGTCAAGTAACCTGAATCCGCTGTTTTCAGCGCAGTATCTGCTAGACCTTTCCTGGCACCGTGGGTAGAGTTAAAGTACTCCAACACTGTCAACCCTTCACGGAAGTTAGTTTTGATAGGCAAGTCGATAATTCTACCTGTCGGATCTGCCATTAGACCTCTCATTCCGGCAAGCTGCGTTATCTGAGATATATTACCACGAGCCCCTGAACTAGCCATCATATAAATAGGGTTTGCTATGTCTAGATTATCCATTACTGCTTCGGTAACTTGATCTTTGGCATTATTCCAAATATCTATCACTCTATTGTACCGTTCATGCGGTGTAATCAAACCACGATGATGTTGTTTTTCAACTTCGTCAACTTCTGATTCAGCTGATTCAATAATTGTATGTTTCTTTTCTGGTACTGCCACGTCAGAAATTCCTATTGTTATTCCAGCTTTAGTTGCGTATTTATAGCCGAGCTCTTTCATTTCATCCAAAATAGAAGCAGTTTTAGTACTACCATACCATCGATAACAAATTCCTACCAGATCTCCCAATGATCCTTTTTGTATTGCTTTTCGTTCACCGCGTTGTTCAAGTTTATCCGATAGTTTTTCTCCTGGAAGTAACCAATCATTTTCCGATAGCCCTGGGTCCTCATCATTGATATAAGGGAAGTCTTCCGGGAACATTTCATTGAAAATAATCTTACCTACTGTAGTGATCAACAAATGAGCTTCTGATGGTTTATTATTTTCAGATACATTAAAGTCTTTCCCTTCATAATTTTTAACATTGACAGCAATGGGATCATGTAATGTCACTTCTTTTTGATGGTGCGCCATCAAAGCTTCAGCAGGACTAGCAAAGTAAGCTTCTTTTCCTGTAGGTGATTGATTTTCAAGAGTTAAATAATAGCTTCCTAGTACCATATCCTGAGTCGGTGTGGCTACAGGACTGCCATCTTTCGGGTTCAATATATTCTGGTTAGCTAACATCAGTACCCGAGCCTCAGCTTGTGCCTCGGCCGATAAAGGTACGTGAACTGCCATTTGGTCTCCATCAAAATCTGCGTTATAAGCTGGGCAAACTAATGGATGAATTTGAATTGCACGACCTTCAATCAATACCGGTTCGAAAGCTTGGATACCAAGTCGATGCAGTGTCGGCGCCCTATTTAACAGTACTGGATGCTCTTTGATAACTTCTTCAAGCACATCCCACACTTCCGGTCTTACTTTTTCAACCATCCGCTTAGCGCTTTTTATATTATGAGATAATTCTTTTTCTACCAAACGTTTCATAACAAAAGGTTTAAACAGTTCTAGAGCCATTTCTTTAGGGAGTCCGCATTGATATATTTTGAGTTCTGGACCTACAACAATCACAGACCTTCCTGAATAATCGACCCTTTTACCGAGCAGGTTTTGTCTAAATCTTCCCTGTTTCCCTTTCAGCATATCGCTGAGAGATTTAAGGGGACGATTTCCTGGACCGGTAACAGCCCTGCCGCGTCTACCATTATCAATCAGAGCATCTACAGATTCTTGCAGCATTCTTTTTTCATTGCGTACAATTATTTCTGGAGCACCTAAATTCAATAATCTTTTTAATCTGTTATTTCGGTTAATTACTCTGCGATAAAGATCGTTTAAGTCTGAAGTAGCAAATCTGCCCCCATCTAATTGGACCATGGGGCGCAAATCCGGTGGTATTATTGGAATAACATCCATAATCATCCATTCCGGCTTGTTTCCAGATTTACGGAAAGATTCGACTACTTCTAAACGCCTTACAGTACGAACTTTTTTCTGACCTTTAGCACCTTTTAGGTCATTTCTCAATTCTTTTGCCAGGCTTTCTAAATCAATCTCTTTTAATAACTCTTTAATAGCTTCAGCACCCATTAGGGCTTTAAAGCCATTACCTTGTTTAAACTGACTGTCAAATTTTTCTCTGTACTCTCTGTATTCAGTTTCTGTTAACAGCTGTTTTTTAGCCAAGGATGTTTCACCCGTATCCACTACTACATAAGATGCAAAGTACAGCACTTTTTCCAAAGCTCTTGGAGACATGTTCAAAAGTAACCCTAAACGACTGGGGATACCTTTAAAATACCAGATATGACTAACGGGAGCCGCCAGTTCAATATGCCCCATTCTCTCACGGCGAACTTTTGACTGAGTAACTTCAACTCCACATCTGTCACATACGATACCTTTGTATCTTACTCTCTTGTATTTACCACAATGACATTCCCAATCCTTTTGAGGGCCAAAAATCTTCTCACAGAACAGTCCTTCTTTTTCCGGCTTTAAGGTTCTGTAATTAATTGTCTCAGGTTTTTTAACTTCTCCTTTTGACCACGATCTTATCTGTTCCGGGGATGCCAATCCAATTTTTAAAGCATTAAAACTATTGACATCTATCAAGGGCCATCTCTCCCTTCTTTACCAATAATG
>CAZKUS010000096.1:0-7309 GCA_964556025.1 uncultured Clostridia bacterium
CCCGCAAGCCCCTCACCGAGCTGAAGGGCATCGCCGCTGACCTGAACATGCGCGGCTACCAGCGGCTGCGCAAGGCCGACCTCATCGACGCGATCGTCCAGGCCGCGAACGAGCAGGGGCGGCTCCCCACGGACGCGCCCAGCGAGGCCGCGGGCGACCCGGGTGAGGGCGCGGAGTCCACCCAGAACGGCCAGGCGAAGGGGACGCGCACGCGGGTGCGCACCCGGACGCGCAGCGTCGAGGCCGACGGTGGCGAGCGGGACCGCGCGGACCAGCCGGGCGGCGGCCAGCAGGACGGCGGTGGGGCCCGCGACGGCGAGGAGGCGCGGGAGGGCCAGCGCCCCGAGGATGGGTCGATCGCGACCGACGCGAAGGCCGCGAGCGGCGCGACGTCGCCGCGCGACCGTGAGGACCGCCAGCACGACGGCGGGGGCGGGCCCACGCGGGAGGCCGAGCGGCCGCAGGAGGGGCAGCAGCGCGACGGCGACGGTGACGACGAGAGCGCGAGCAGCCGGCGGCGCCGCCGGAACCGCCAGAAGCGGCGGAACAAGCAGTGAAACTTATTAAAGTTGATTATGAACAATGGGAAGCTGTACATGATCCTAGAGAAGCTATGAATTCTGAAGCACCCATTATCCATGAAAATTTGGAGAATTATGAGAGGGCACCGGTGTTTTACCCAAAAGGTGGCACTAATATAGCCAATCATTTTAAAGCGCGAAAAGGTGATATAGATAAAGGGTTCGAAGAGGCTGATTATGTAATGGAACGAGAATACAGATTGCCTCATATGCAGCACGCTACTATTGAAACTCATAAAGCTTCTGTACGCTGGGACCCCAATGGAGACTTGACGGTATGGAGTACGGCTCAATCACCTTCTATAGTGAGAAAGTTACTGGCTAAATCTCTGGATATGCCTATGACCAGTATCAGGGTGATTTCCAATTATATCGGTGGTGGTTTTGGAGGTAAAGCGGGTGCTACCTTAGAAGGGGTGGCTATTCCTTTAGCACAAAAATGCCCTGGTTATGTAATTGAGCTGGTTTTATCTCGAGAAGAAGATATTCAAGCTACTTACTTGCGTCAAGCTATATTTTCCAAATGTAAAACCGGTTATAAAAAGGATGGTAGAATCACGGCTTTGGAGTATGAATTGATTTGGGATGGAGGCGCTTATACTGAGTACGGAATAAATATAGTCAGAGCTGCTGGTTATAGTTCTACTGGTCCTTATGAAATTGAAAATGTCAAAACCGATTCATATTGCGTATATACCAATAATCCTGTCGGAGGTCCTGTAAGAGGTTTTGGGATGCCTGAAATGTTGTTTGGGTTAGAGCGGCAGCTAGATGAAATCGCTAGAGAATTAGAAATGGATCCCTTGCAAGTGCGAATGAACAACGGAATGGAAAACGGCTCAAAGACTGTAACCAATCAAGAAATACCCGTGGTTGGATTTAAAGATTGCTTAAAATCTGCTGCAGATAAATTGGAGTGGGATAAACCAACAAAGACATCCGAAGGGAAGGTCAGGGCTAAAGGGATAGCTGGTTTAGTTAAAGCGCCGGCTCAACCTTCTAATGCTTCGTCTTCAGCTGTGGTGAAATTGAATGAGGATGGGACAGTTCACTTGCTTGTAGGAGCTACTGAAATGGGCCAGGGGATGACAACTGGTCTTGCTCAGATTGCTGCCGAATCTTTGGGTATTTCTGTTGATAATATTAAGGTGAAGCTACCGGATACAGATTATACTCCTTATGAATGGCAAACGGTTGCCAGTCGAACCACTTATTCTACTGGTAAAGCTATAGTTAAAGCTTGTGAAGATTGTAAACGTCAGTTATACTATGTGGCTTCTCAGGCTATGAATTTACCAGAAACTGAATTAACTCTTTCTGGTAATAGAATATACTGGACTAAAGACAGCTCTGTTTCGGTACAGTTGGTAGATGTTGCAAATAGTTACATGAAATCAACGGGTGAAGGGGTTTATGGACCGATAATCGGAAGAGGTCAGTATGTGCCGGATAAACTCACTAACTTGGACCCAGATACAGGCGAAGGTAATCCAGGGCTGTTTTGGACCTTTGGAGCTACAGCCGTTGAAGTCGAGGTAGATCCTGAAACAGGAGTTGTAGAGATAATTAAAATGGTAACAGCCATGGATGCAGGTAAAGCCGTTAATCCTAAAATGTGTGAAATCCAAACTCATGGTGGTACTATTATGGGTTTGGGTATAGCTATGTACGAAGATATAGTACTAGACCAGGGTAAAGTTCTTTCCAATAGTTTTACAGATTATAAAATTCCTACTATTGAAAATACACCAGACATTGAAGCGGTGATTTTGGAAAATCCGGAATTTAATGGTCCTTATGGAATTAGAGGTGTAGCTGAACAGCCCATGATTGCAGCAGGACCTGCCCTGGCAAATGCTGTGAGAGATGCTTTGAATGTTCCCGTTGATGAGCTCCCTCTCTCACCGAATAAAATCATTAAAGCCTGTGAAAAGAGTGGAGAATAAATTCAAAACTATCCCCAGCCGAGATTTTGATAGCTGGGGGTAGTAGTTGAGAAATTGTAGTTTAAAGTCTATCGGTTTATTTCTGCTTTATTAATTCAAATTAGGAAACATATATAAATAGACACTTGATTTTTGTACACATTATTTAAAGGCTCATTTGAATATTTGGTAGAATATTAAGAATAAAAAGACAATTTTAACAAAATTTTGATATAATATAAGCGTAGACCTTTGCAAAATTGGGGGTGATTTGTGGAACAGCACCTGAATTCAGAATAATACTAATACTTTAAGGGAGGGTTCTTATGTCTGATTTTGAAGAGAAAAATGGACAGCAGCATGACCAGTCTTTTGAAGACGAGTTTCGGGCGGGCAAAGATATTTCTCACCGATTTTCAACAGTTCAGAAGGTTTTTCTAGGCTTACAACATACTTTGGCCATGTTTGGTGCTTGTATTTTGATTCCGCTAATTACAGGCCTTAGTGTCTCAGTTACTTTATTTGCTGCTGGTATAGGTACTATTCTGTTTCATTTTATGACGGGACATAAAGTCCCCGCGTTTTTAGGTTCTTCTTTCGCGTTTATAGCGCCAATAACATTAGGGGCTGATCTCTACAGTCTCCAGCACGTACAAGCGGGAATTATTGGCGCAGGTGTTGTTTATTTGATAGTTGGAGTCATAGTTAGACAGTTAGGTCCAGATAATGTAGCTAGAGTTTTTCCTCCCGTTGTTACAGGTCCTATCATTATGACTATTGGATTAGGATTAGCTCCTGTGGGTGTTGATATGTCCTCAGAACACTGGGGCGTTGCCGCAGTTGCCTTAGTTGTAGCTCTAATAGTAAGTTTGTTTGGAAGTGGCATGTTGAAAGTAATTCCAGTAGTATTTGGTTTGTTGGCAGGCTATATAGTCGCGATTTTTGTAGGATTAGTAGAATTTTACCCTGTAGCAGAAGCCGGGTGGATTGGTCTTCCTGATTTTACTGCACCTAAATTTGATATTGCAATTTTAGCTATAGTTACTCCTGCGGCTCTGGTTTCCTTGCTGGAACATATAGGGGATATCCTTGCCATTGGAAATACCGTTGACCGAGATATGAAAAGAGATCCAGGATTGGATCCCACGCTTTACGGTGGCGGTATTGCTACCATTATATCCGGTGCCTTGGGCGGTCCTTCTATGACAACTTATGGTGAAAATATCGGTGTGTTGGCACTAACTAGGATCTATTCCACCTTTGTTGTAACCATGGGCGCATGTTGGGCGATTTTGTTAGCTATTATTCCTAAAGTTGAAGCTTTAATTATGACAATTCCAGACCCTGTAATTGGTGGAGTTTCCTTACTGCTTTATGGTATGATCGCATCTGTTGGTGTCCGTACTCTCGTTGAAAACAGAGTGAACTTGGTTAATACTAGGAATTTGATTATTGCCAGTTTGATTCTGGTATTAGGTGTTGGAGATGCTTCTTTTGAAATTGGAGAAGCAGTTGAAATATCAAGCATGGTTGTAGCGGCAATTGCCGGTATAATCTTGAACTTGATTTTACCAGATGAATAAACATAAGATATCGACACATTTGCTAAGTATAAGAGCTAGTATGTGAACCTTTTAATTATAGCAGGCAATCTGATAATTCATTTGTATCAGGTTGCCTGTTTTGTTGTACAAAGGAAATCGGAATTTCATATTAATTTACAATGATCTACGGAAAGTTTTGTTAAAATGTAATAGAGGTTTTTGGTTGACGATTGTCAAATTAAACAATATAACAGCGCCTATTTTTAGATAATGAATAGTTTTTTGTGAATTGAGTATTTGCTGTAAAGTAGTTTAAAATAGTAGCAGATAGCTCTTTGGTTAAACCGAGTATTATTGACAATCTATTCACGGTATACAATTAGATTTGATAAGTGAATTGATTGTCAAAATAATAATACAAAATTTTAAGGAGGAATTGTTTTATGACTAAATTGTTTGATCTGAGTCAACCTCTTGGAGAGGACACACCTTTCTGGCCACTTTATCCACCATTTGAGGTTAAGTACATCAAAAGAAAACCAGAGCACGGAGTAAATGCCCAGTACATCCAAACATCTAACCACATTGGTACGCACTTAGATGCACCTCAACATTTCAAAACAGGCGGTATGACTATAGACGAAATTCCCTTGGATTGGTTGTATCGTGACGGTGTTATCGTTGACCTTTCTGACGAGATGGATGACCTGGCTGTTTATACTCCAGAAATGATTGAAAAACGCGCAGAAGTTAAGAAAGGTGATATCTTAATTTTACATACTGGCTGGCACAAATACCAGCAAGGTGGCGGCCAAGATGATGAAGAAAGATATATCCATCTCCATCCCGGTGCTCATCCAGACATGGTTGATTTCCTATTAGAAAAAGAAATTAAAATCTGGGGTGTAGATGCGGTATCTACAGACCATCCCATGGACCTTCCTATTGGTCGTTTTCTAGGAAAAGGTACTTTTGGCACTTGTGAGAAAGTACAAAAACTTGCCAGAGAGAAATTTGGTGATGATGTAGAAAAATTATTCCCACCTGAAGATTATCAGTTGACTCACAATGCGCTGTTCCCTCATGATTGCATGCACGTAGAAAACCTGGGTGGGGAAATCAGTGCGCCTGAAATCCAAAACAAACGTCTAAAAATTGGTGTGTTCCCGTGGAAATTTAAGGGTGGCGAGTCAGCTTTTGCCAGAGCAGTCGCTTTTTTGGATGAGTAAATCTGTGCAAATTAATAAGGGCAGGTTAAACCTGCCCTTATATCATTTATAAAATTTTAGAAAACAATTAATATTGTTTTAAATTAATATTAAATTATGTGGAGGTGACGTCAATGAGCGCAATAGATCAAGCGAATCAAAAAGCAGTAGAGAAAATGATGGCAGTTCGCCCTCTTTTAGTGGATGTAGCTAGAGCTAAGGACGTACTACCAGGAATGAAAGATAATGTATTTTTACACGCAGGCCCACCTGTCAGCTGGGAACACATGAGTGGTCCACTAAAAGGAGCTATGATAGGTGGGGCGATTTACGAAGGAAAAGCTAAAAACGAAGAAGAGGCCATAGAACTATTAAAATCAGGTGAGATAGAATTTGCCCCTTGCCACCATTACAATGCAGTAGGTCCCATGGCAGGAGTTACCACTCCATCACAGCAAGTATATGTGGTAGAAGATAAAGAATCAGGTCACAGAGCTTTTTCCAATATGAACGAAGGCTTTGGCAAAGTATTGAGATATGGGGCTTATGATGATGAGGTATTGAACAGGCTTAGATGGTTAGACGAAGTATTTGCCCCCACAATTAAAGAAGCGCTAGAACTAATGGGTGGCTTGGATGTCAAGACCATGATATCACAGGCGCTTCACATGGGAGATGACGCACACAACCGCAATAGAGCTACCACTTCTCTGATGATTCGCATGTTAGCACCATATATTGCAGAGGCAGAATTTGGTAAACGCAAAGACTACGATGCACCGAGAATAGACTTGAGCAAAATCAGCTCTTACTTCAAAGGACAAGATGAGAGCATAGCATCGGAAGTGTTGGCCTTTATGGGAGGCAATGACTTAGCAGCTCTAAACCCAATCATGGCAGGGAGTAAAGCTATGGCCGATGCAGCTAGAAATATAGAAAACTCCACAATGGTAGTAGCTATGGCTAGAAACGGTACAGAGTACGGAATACAGGTAAGTGGAACAGGAGATAAATGGTTCACTGGACCAGCCAATGTACCTGATGGCTTGTTCTTCTCAGGCTTTAGCGGAGATGATGCCAATAGAGACATAGGAGACAGTGTAATCACAGAGACAATAGGAGTTGGAGGATTTGCCATGGCGGCAGCTCCGGCCATAGTAAACTTCATAGGCGGAAAACCTGCAGACGCGTATGAAGCTACAAACGAGATGTATGAGATCACATTGACAGAGAACAAAGACTTTAATATACCTGCACTGGACTTCAAAGGAACGCCTACTGGTATAGATGTCAGAAAAGTGATAGAAAAAGACATAGTACCAAGAATAAACACAGGTATAGCCCACAAAGATGCCGGTATCGGCCAGGTAGGTGCCGGAATTGTTTCACCACCGAAAGAGGCTTTTGTCAAAGCTCTTAAAGAGATGGCTAAATAACAGAGTTGTATAAACGACTTGTCCATAAAAAAATGTAAATATTAAATTGGGAACGATAATCAATCGTTCCCAATTTAATTGAGTAATGCTATTGAGAAAACAGGAATTAAATAAAAAATGCTACTAATTTTGAGTCAACGGAGGTGTGAAATTTGGGTGATTCCCAAGAGTTGGTTTATCAAAATGCCGCTTCAGTAGTGGAAAAACTTCGAAAAAAAGAAGTTTCACCTATAGAAGTGGTGGATTCAATATTAAAGCGTATTGAAGAAACGGATGATCAGATAAATGCATTTACTACACTATGCGGTGATAGAGCTAGAAAGCAGGCAAAACAGGTTACAGATAATATGCCCGATGAATCTGACCCTTACTGGGTATTGGCAGGAATTCCAGTAGCTATTAAAGATACTAATGAAGTCAAAGGTGTACGCACAACTTATGGTTCACCACTGTACAAAGATTACATTCCAGATTTTTCGGATATTGTAGTAGAAACATTGGAAAACAGCGGTGGGATAGTAGTTGGCAAAACTAACACCCCCGAATTTGCCGCTGGAGGGAATACTTTTAATGAAGTGTTTGGGTCTACAAAAAATCCCTGGGATGTTAGTAAAA